>CAZEOC010000059.1:0-13497 GCA_964513525.1 uncultured Saprospiraceae bacterium
ATACTCGCCAATGCTAAGGCATTGTCTGCGTTTTTCGCCTCGTATAATCAAAAAAATAAACTCAAAATTTTAATCATATTTATTTATGACCGATTACTTAATAATTTAATGTATTAGAATAAAGTCAATTTACGCTTTCAAATTATAGTTTCATTGACTTTAGATATAATAAATTATACGCTATTCGTATTTCTAAGAACTTTAGGTTTAATTTGTTATTTATATAGATAGAATAACATGAAATTCTTAATGTTAAATAATAAAAAATGTTACGAAACGAAGCAATAGCAGGATTGAGAGAAGATTATCAAAAAGATACTTTGGAACTATCAGATGTAAATGAAAATCCTATTAAACAATTTGATAATTGGTTTCAAGAAGCCTTAAACTCTAAAGAATTAGAACCGAATGCAATGACTTTGGCAACTATTGATAAAGATGGTTTTCCAAATGCTCGAATTGTATTATTGAAAGGTATTCAAGACGGCGAATTCATTTTTTATACGAATTACGAAAGTCAAAAAGGACAAGAAATAGCGACAACTCCAAAAGTAGCTTTAGTATTCAATTGGTTGAGTATGCAACGTCAAATTCGAGTACAAGGAAGTATTGAAAAATTATCGCCAGAATTGTCAACTGCGTATTTTCAAAGTCGCCCAAAAGGTAGTCAAATTGGTGCTTGGACTTCTCCCCAAAGTCAAGTGATTGATGATAGAGCAAGTCTTGAGGATAAAAAAGCAACATTAGAAAAACAATATGAAAACGAAACCGTTTTGCCTCGTCCAGAACATTGGGGCGGATACAAGATTAAACCCAAAAGGATAGAATTTTGGCAAGGAAGAACGAGTCGTTTACATGATAGAATTACTTTTGAAGAAATTGGAAATGAATGGAAAATTGAGCGTTTAGCGCCGTAGAGATTGATAAGAAATATAAAAAATGAAAGGAACTGCATATTTATTACAAGCTACTTTGATTTCACTTTGGTGGATTGGTTTATTAATCAATCAAGATTTTTATACTGCTTTTCAATTTCCTGGAATTGGGAATACTGCATTTAATTCCTTTATGTTACCAGATTTAATCATAGTCGCTTTCCTTTCTACCATTAGAGCGTATAAAAATAGAAGTGAATTAGATTATATTATTCTTGGAGGATTTGGTTTTGCAACATTATACTGTGTGAATGCAACTATCTTAACCAAAGGCGGTTTCTTATCGACAATAATTATGTTACTCGGTTTATGTTACAACTTGTTTTTAATTAATGAAACAAAGGTATTTAGGAAATCAAATACGAATAGTTCTGTTCTAAATGGAATCAAAACGATATTACAAATAATTTGTGTTTGGACAATTACCTTATTTGTATTTCCAATGTTGATAATGAATTCGTTTGGTGAAACATCGACAGAAATAAATCATTTCAAACCAGTTGGAATTTTTCTATTGATTGTTTTCAGTTTTATTGGCGTGTATAGTGCTTATACAATGGTAAAAATTGGAAAAGGTACACCGCTTCCTTTGGACCAAACTCAAAAATTGGTAACTCAAGGAGCTTATAAATATGTTAGAAATCCGATGGCAATTGCAGGAATTGGTCAAGGAATAGCAATTAGCATACTATTTTTATCTGTTCCAATTTTCGTTTATACGATGATTGGTGCTATTTTATGGCAATTTGTAGTTCGACCGATGGAAGAAGAAAATATGAAAGAAAGGTTTGGAAAGGAATATGAAATGTATAGAAAAGAGGTGAAATGTTGGATTCCAAGATTTAAATGAAAAGGAAACTAATTCAAATAAAGAAAGGTTTGTAAGTTGAAAATAATTTTGACTATTTAAGAGTATGTCTAAATTTCTATCGGCTGAAAACCAATACTTTACGAACCGGACTTCAAAATAATTGATTTATTTAGCTCGCTAAACTTACAAATTGTTTCTTCCTCAGAACCGTAAATTACTGATATTCAGCTCGAAATAAATTTTAGACAAGCTCTAATTCATCTATTGGTTATCAATATAATTTATCATTTATTTTACCATGAATATTAATACAATTACATACAAGGAATATTTAGATTCCGTACCAGAAAAAGGTTTTCATATATTAGGACAACAAACCGAAAATGAAATTTTAGTTTATCAAGCGTTCAATCATCAAATAGCAGATTATGCAGTTCAAAATCAAAAGTTTGGAGGCAATAGTTATAGTTATTCAAGAATGACTTGGATTAAACCAAATTTCTTATGGATGATGTATAGATGTGGTTGGGCTGAAAAGGTGAATCAAGAGAGAGTTTTAGGAATTTGGATAACAAAAACTGGATTTACAAAAATCTTAGAAGAAGCTGTTTATAGTTCTTATAAAGCAGAAATATATGAAACAAGAGAAAATTGGAAAGCAGCATTAAATTCTAAAAATGTAAGGTTACAATGGGACCCTGACCATGATATTTATGGAAAAAAGCAGGAAAGAAGAGTGATTCAATTAGGATTAAAAAACGAATTGGTAACAGAATTGAATCAAAATATGATTCAAAAAATCGTTGACATGACGGAATTCGTTAAGACTCAAAAATCAATAATTGACAATAGAGCAATTGATAAACTAATCGTGCCGAAAGAAACAATATTTAGAACGTCAAATGAAGTTTTAAATAAAAAACTGAAATTAGAAAAAGAATAAGATTCTTAAATCAACTTTCGTTTATTTAAGAATCTCAGGATGATATTTACCAACTATTTCTTTTAATTTATCAAGCTCTCTTTCCAGTTTTGGAAGATGCTTCTTATTTTGTTTAACTAAAACCTCTTTTAATTTAGCTAAGGTTTCAAAATCTTTGACACCTTTAGTTGCATTATTCAAATCTTGAACTGCAGCAACTAAATCATCAATCCCTAATGTACGAACTGAAGAAAGTAACTTATGTGTTTCAAAATAGAGTAATTCATAATTTTTTTCATTAACCGCAGTATCCATTTTTTCCAAAGTTTGCGGCATCTGATTTATAAAAACCTCTATAATATTAATGATATGACGGTTGTTATTATTGACTAATTTTTTTAGATTTCCTAAATATTCTTCAGACGTTTCTTCTTTATATTCCTTTTTCTTAAATACGGGTATTTCTTTTCCTTGTTTTAAGAAAACGTGATTTAATGTGTGAATTAAATTATCAGGATTGAAAGGTTTTGTCATGTAAGAAAAAATATCCAAACCTTTGGTACGACTACGTTGTTCTGCAGATGTTCCTGCTGTTAATATAATAACAGGTGTTTGTCTATTTTGATGATTTGCATTGTGACGCATTTCTCGAACAAACTGAATTCCATCGCCATCAGGAAGTTTGACATCTGCCAAAATACAATCATAATGATTTTTTTCGCTCAATATTTCTGCTTCTTTAATATTCATCGCATAATCTGCATTTAGCTGCCATTCGATAAATAGATTCTTAGCATAAAGTTGATTGATTACATTATCCTCTAATACGAGTACCTTTTTACCTTCCCATTTTCTTTTGAAAACCTGTGTTTGTTGTTCTTGTAATACATTATCAATTTCGTTATCTGATGGAGTTTCGAATGGTAAAACAACATTAAAAGTTGTTCCTTCATGAATTTTGCTGGCAACGCTAATTGTTCCACCTTTTAGTTTAACTAAGTTTTGAACAATAGTCAATCCTAAACCAGTTCCTTCATAATGGTAGCCTTTCTCATCAATTACTTGAGTGAAATCATTAAAAATATTACCAATTTTATTTTCAGGAATTCCAATTCCAGTATCCGTAACATTGATGTTTAACCATTTTTTATCATCCTCTTTTTCTAATAAATTAATGCTTAGATTTATATTTCCTTCCGCAGTGAATTTTACAGCATTGCCTAAAAGATTAATTAAAATCTGATAAAACCGTACTTGGTCACCAGTTAAATACTGCGGAATTGATTTATCTAAATCGAATTGTAATTGTAAGTTTTTCTCCTCTGTTCTCGCTCTAAAAAGTTCGTATAAAGTAGAAAATAACTTAATCGTATCGAAAGGTTTATTAATCAATTCTAATTGTCCAGCATTCAATTTTGAAACATCTAATAAGTCATTAACGATGACTAATAAATTATCCGCAGATGTTTTGATAGCATCTGTAAATTGTTCTTGTGTACCGTTCAAAGTCGTTTTAGCAAGTAAATGACTAATTCCTATAATTCCATTTAGTGGAGTTCTTAATTCATGGCTAACATTAGAGAAAAATTGTTCTTTGAATCGAGAACGTTCTTCAATTAATTGTTTTTGCTGACGAATTTCTTCAGTCCGTTCCATTACGATTTTTTCTAATTTCTCATTCTGTTCTTTAACTTTCTGAACTCTAAAACGAATAATCGCAAATACACTTAAAATGGCTAATAAAATTGAAGCAATTCTAAACCACCAAGTTTGCCAAAATGGAGGTGAAATAATCAATTTCACACTCGTTGGTACTTCATTCCAAATTCCATCAGAATTAGCACCTTTGATTTTGAGCAAATAAGCACCAGGATTTAAATTAGTAAAAGTAACTCGTCGTTGATTACCAATTTTTTGCCAAACCTCATTAAAACCTTCTAATCTATATTGATATTGATTACTAGATGGATCCGTGAAGTTAAGTGCTGCAAATTCAAATGAAATTACATTGTCTTTATAAGATAATTTTATTTCATCAACAAACTGAATTGGCGCTTTAATTGGACTTTTTTTCTTTGTAAAATCTACGGAATTATTAAAAATTTCAAAATCCGTAAAAACTACTTTTGGTGGACGTTTGTTATTAATTATTTTTTCAGGGTGAAAAGTGTTAAAACCGTTGATACCACCAAAATACATAACATTTAAATCCGACCGATATGCAGAATGTGTAATAAACTCATTACTCTGTAAACCATCTTGAATATCAAAGTTTTCAAAAGATTCTTTTTCTATATCGAATTTGGAAATACCTTTATTAGTACTTAACCACAAGCGACCATTTTCATCTTCTAAAATTCCATTTATTACATCATTTGGTAAACCATTTGTTTCTGTATAAGTAGAAAAATCATCGGAATCAGTATTGTACAAATTTAAGCCGCCGCCATCAGTACCAATCCAAAGTGAACCTTTAGAGTCTTCAAAAAGTGTTTGAATATTTTCAGCGCTAATTCCTAAAAGATTACTTGGGTTGAATTTATAATGTTTTAAGAAAATAGAATCCGTAGGATTCATTAATACTTTATCAATGTCAATTTTATATAATCCATTACTTGATGTACCAATCCAAAGTTGTCCGTCCGAATCCTCCAAAATAGTTTTGGCATTTTCATCACTCATACTTTCTGGAACTTCCCCGTTGACATAAAAATCAACATATTCAAAATTATTATTAACTAATAAGTGAATCCCTTTGTAAGTTGCTAACCAAATATTTCCTTTTTTGTCTTCATATATTTGGTTAATATTATTAAAACTATTGTAGTATTTGTTCGGTTTTTCATAGTTAATCGGTATTTCCTCAAATCTATTGATTGTTCCATTATCATTAAATTTAACTTGAAAAACACCTCTTCCCCAAGTACCAACCCAAAATCGACCTTTAGAGTCTAATAATAAACTGGTGATTTTATCATCCGTGAAATTCGGATATTTGGTCTTGTTAAATTGCTCAAAAATTCCAGAATTTAAGTCATTTGTTCTATTTAATCCACCAACCCAAGTACCAATCCAAAGTGAGCCAAAATTGTCTTCTGAAATTGCCCAAACATCATTTCCTGAGATACTTTGTTCTTGATGAATATTTCTAAATACATGTGAAAATTTAGAAGCATTTGGGTCTATTTTACTAATTCCATTTCCATATGTACCAACCCAAATAGCATCATCATTATCTTGGAATACAGAACGAATTGAATTGTGTGCAATAGATTTTAAATTAGCAGGATCATTTTGAAAGTGAGTGAAGGTAACATTTCCACGAGTATCTTGTTGGATTCTATCTAAACCATTAGTCCAAGTACCAACCCAAACATTTCCTTTTTTATCTGTTTCTAAACAAATAATAAAGGCTTCATTGACACTGTTCTTTTTATTCGGTAAGAAATTTTGAAATTTAGCCACTCCATCTTGCCAATACATTTTAGCTAAACCATCGCCCCAAGTTCCCAACCAAAGATTTCCACGTTTATCAGCCGTTAGAGAATTGATTGAATTAGAAGGGATTTCAGAATTATCAATGGTGAAATTATCAAGTATTAATTTATCATTAATAAAGCTATTAATAGTATGTAAACCGCCATCTGTTGCTATCCAAAATCGCTTTTTATTATCTAAATATAAGTCCCGAATAGAGTTACTTTGTAAGCCAATAGATTTATCACTTTTAGAATAAGATTTGAAACCAATAACTTTTCTATCTATTTTATCTCCCTCAAACATTACCTTAAACAAACCATGTTGAGCTGTTGCAATCCAAAGATTTCCATCCTTATCCTCTTGTAAATCTCGAATGTCATCACTGTTTAACCAATCTTCTCTTGATGGTTCACGAGAAAAGCGTTCAAATATTTCAGTTTTTTCATCGAACCGATTCAATCCTTTATCTGTACCAAACCATAAAACACCAAACTTATCTTTATAGATTTTTTTAATATGGTTGCTATTAATAGTATTTGGATTTCTTAATTGATGTTTAAATAATTTGAATTCATAACCATCGAAACGATTTAATCCATCACGAGTCGCAATCCAAATCAAACCATTATCATCCTGTAATACATCCAAAACGGTAGCCTGAGATAAACCATCAATGATATTTACATGATTGAATTGAACATTAGATTGTCCAAAAACAGTCGTAAAGAAAAAGATGAAAAAAATTATATATAGATATTTAAAATTCATTCAATTTTATTTAATAGCAAGTATTTAAGCAATCTATTTTTTGTATTGGGTTATATAATCTCAGATTTTATTCCATTTGATGAAAATATACAGAATAGTTAACAAAAATACTTGTTTTTATAATGAGGAGTGTAAAGAAATTCTAATATTTGGTATCTTTTTTAGAATTATTAAATGAATTTTATGAATAATCATCAAATAGCAATTATAGTTTTGACTTGTAGTTTTTTCGTGTACGGATGTCGCGCTACAAAGGAAGTTGTTAAAACGGATAAAATTACAGCGGAAACGCTTGTTGTTACTTCGCCTGTGTTTAATGATATTTTTACTGGTTTTCATTTGTTCGACCCTGAAAATGAGACAATTATTGCATCGCAATATGCAGATAAACAGATGACTCCAGCCTCTAATACTAAGATTTTTACGATGTACACTTGTACTCAAATTTTGGGTGATTCTATCCCATCTTTACGATATACGATTCAAGGTGATTCTTTACTTTTTTGGGGTACAGGAGACCCAACTTTTGCTAACCCAAAGTTTAAAAACAACAAAGCTGTTCAATTTTTAAAAGACTGGAAAGGACAATTATTTTATGTACCGCAATTTAATAAAAATAGATTTGGTGCGGGTTGGTCTTGGGACGATTTCAATGGTTCTTATTCCACAGAATTGACTACTTTTCCAATTTATGGAAATATGATTCGTTACAGCAAACAAAAAAATAAGAAAGGTACAATTAATCCTAAGTATTTTGAGAAGAAAATTAAGACAACTAAGGCGAGTAGAGTTACTCGAAATGAGTTTGATAATACAGTTTATGTTCCCAATTTTGCTTTGAAAGATAGTTACAGAAAAAATATTCCAATTAAAGTTTCTAATGAAGTTATTTTAGAATTATTAAAAGAATTGACAGGAAAAAATGTACGTTTTTATTGGAAATTAGACGATAAAATGCGTCAAAAGCATCAAGTGATTTATAGTTATAAAACAAATGATGTACTAAAAGCAATGATGCATCCGAGTGATAACTTTATAGCGGAACAATTACTTTTGGTTTGTGCATCTGAAAAAAATATGCCTTTAGAAACTCGTGGAATTATAAAGTATGCAGTTGATAATTTATTACAAAATTTACCTGACGAACCAGTTTGGCGAGATGGTTCTGGCGTTTCTCGTTACAATATGTTTACGCCTCGTTCGATGGTTTATGTATTAGATGAAATGTATGGAAATATGGATACAACAGCACTTTTCGATATTTTTCCTACTGGTGGAAAAACAGGAACTTTAAAAAAATGGTATCCTGGAAATCCGCCTTATGTACATGCAAAAACGGGAACATTATCCAATAACCATTGCTTAAGTGGATACGTCAAAACGAATAGTGGAAAGGTTTTGATTTTTAGTTTTATGAATAATCATTATGTTGGTTCGAGTACGCCATATAAGCAAGAAATGCAACGGACTTTAGAATGGATTAGAGATAATTTGTAGTAAGTCGGGTTTCCTTACTCGACGTTTTCCTGAAAATTAGTAAAACTAATTTTTAGGAAAACACTATTAAAAATATTTAAGGATAGATGAAATTTAATGCTTTTTAAGAAAACCCGAACTACATTAAAAAACTTGAATTATCCCATTTCCTTTATCTCCTTCAGAAGATAAATAGAGTTTACCGTTCTTATCAAAAGTAATGCCTTCTGGTTTTGGTAATTGATTTTTATTTAATGAAGAAATATATTGAATTTCACTGTTCTCATCTACTACAATTATCATATTTCCAACAGATGCAATGATATAATAAAAACCATTTTTTACAGCAATTCCAGAAGGTTTAAACTGAACACTTTCACTTGAATTGAAAGAAAAATCTTGTAAATCATGCTTTTCTATGAAGTCAAAAATTGCGTCATCTGTAATATTCAAGAAAGGTTTTTTGATTAATTTTTTAGTATTTAAATCAAAAGCAAAAACCGATTTTTGATTTTTGATAACTTCCCCGTTCAAACCTGCATTTTCCTTACAAGCAATTAATAAACAATGATTTTTTTTATCATAACATAAACCTTCGGTATCATTTTTTTTATTTAATAGTGTTTTGAAAGCTGTGATTGTTTGAGTAGAAAGTCCTAAATTTTTGATTTCAAAGATACTTCCATCACTTTTTAGAACGTAAACTAAATCATTAACAAATTCAATCCCTTCGTAATCGCCACTTTTTCTGAATAGCACTCTATCTGCTATTTTAGCCTTATTCAAATCATAGAAAAAGATAAAACCATCTTCATCTTGCAAACAACCCAATTCATTTTTTTTATTAAAACCTAAAGCAGAAATTTCTTTCAGAATAGGCGGTAATTCGTAAGTTTGACTCGGTTTAGTTAAATCAAATTCAAAAGCAAATGGCATTGTTGAAGTATTTTTAGAAGTATTCGGACGACTTCCACAATTTACAAATAGCATTATTATTAATAAGAAAAATAAGTTTTTCATTTGTTTTATAATTATTGGTGTAATCAAAATTTAGCATCTAAACGTAAACTAATACTTCTTGGTGCTTCCAATAATCCTGGACGAACCATATATTCCGTATTGGCTAAATTATTACATAAAAAAGCGGCTTTGAATGTTTTATTGATTTGATAAGAAATTCTCACATTTGTAACCAAAGCACCATTATTATTTTCTTCTCGATAAGCTTCTACATTAGGAATAACTAAATTAAACACATTGTCAATCGCTTCCATATAACTTGTATATAAAAAGGCTAAACCAACTGAAAAACCTTTGTAAGTTGATTCTATATCGACTTTCCCAGTATGACGAAAACGGTATTTTAGAACATTATAATCTGCGGAAGAACTTAAAGAATCCGCTGTTGTAAATTCTTTGAAAACTGGATTTGTATAAGTATAACCAGCTAAGATATTCGTAGCAATATCGCCAAATTTTCCTTGTCCAGCCAGTGTGAATTCTAAACCACTAATTCGAGTGTTTCCAACGTTTTGAGATTGAAAACCAATGATTTGAGCATTAACAAAACTGAATTCCATCATATTATCATACTCCATTAGAAATGCGGCAGCATCAATAAAACCATTCCAATTAGAAATTTTAAATCCTTGTTTAATTCCAATTTCTGTACTCCAACCCGTTTCGGAAGTCAAGTTCGGATTCTGAAGAATTGGAATTCCGAAATTTCCTGATGTAATTCGGGTAGAAATAAACTTCTCAGCAACCGTTGGAAAACGATAACCTTGACCAAAAGAAGCTCGAATAAAGGTAAAATCTGCTGCTTGATAATTTGCACCAAAACGAAAAACTGGTTTTGCTTCTATTTCTGTATCGGTCAAAATCGTATCACCAGTTTCAGTAATTAAAGTCGGATTGAAAATAGAATTTCGTTCATATCTTGCGCCAAAAGAAAGATTTAATTTATCAAACAATTTCTTATCTGCTTGAAGATATAACGCCACATTCGAAACGGTGTAAGAAGTATCACCATAAAGCGGTCCACGAGAAGCGGAATTCATGCCGACCAAACCACTTGTCAACACTAAATTATTTTGAAACTTTCGTTGGAATTGATATTCGCCATAGAAAGAATTTGAGAAAACTGCGTTTCCGCCAGTATTTTCATTATTAACATTATAAATACGACCGATAAATTTGTGTCGATTATCATAATTATCAAAATAAGTAACAAAAGGGTCAATATAGAATCTGGTAATATCACTTTCAAAACTTGAACCTGCCGAAGGCAAATATGCACCTGTCGAATCATTTGCCCAAAAGAACATATTGCCACTTTTACCAGTTGCTACATTTGCATGAATACCGACGGTTAATTTTGGTGTAATTCTATATCTCAAACTTGTATTGAAACGCCAATAATCCACAAAAATGGCTTTTGAAGGTCCATTTTCTTTCAAATAACTTGCACCTAAAACCAAATCCAACTTACCAATTTTTCGACGATGACCAACTGAAACACCTGCATCATAACGCAAAGTGTCGCCCCACCAATTTTTTTCCGCATCTTTTGGTGACAAATATTGTGTACCAAAAGTTGAAACCGTTGTCACAGGTTCAGACTTAGCATAAGCAGTTCTGATATTAATAATACCATTCATCGCAGAAGAACCATATAATGCCGAAGCAGCACCTTTTACAATTTCTACTTGCTCTATATTTTCTAAAGAAATGTCATTCCAATTCGGAAAACCTGCATCTGCTTGTAAGGCTGGAACATCGTTTACTAATAACAAAACTCGACTTCCTGCACCATAAGAATAGCCCGAACCACTACGAATATTTGGTTGACCATCAATGATATTTACGCCTGGAATTTTCTCTAAACCAACATCAATTGTTGGAGCATTAGCATTTTCAAGCAATCGAGGCTGTAATATTTCTAAAGAAACCGTGACTTCACTTAAAGGCTTTTCATATTTTCCACTGGTCACTGTTGCGGTATTTAATAAAATTGGCTGTTCTTTAATATTAATATCTACCGTGATTGTATCGTCTATTTTGACGAATACTTCTTTTTTATAATCTTCATAACCAAGATAACTTACGACAATTGTTTGTTTACCAGCAGGTAATCTCAATTTATAATTTCCTTCTGAATCGGTGATAAAACCATTTGTTGTTCCGCCTTGTGTAACAGTTGCAGCTACCAAAACTTCTTTTCCCGAAGTCACTTTTCCTTTTACAAAACCAGTCGGTTGAGCAATAAGAACATTAATAATTAATAAAAAAAGTAAGGAGAAATTAAATTTTAATATTGCTTGATAAGTATAAAATTGCTGTATTTTCATTTTGATTCCGATTGACTGATGTTCAATAAAGTATTTCGTAAAACATTCAATAATTTTCAAATATACGAAAGTGAATAGGAAAATTAACGCTACTTTGGAAAGCCTAAATTTTATCTGTAATTTTCTGTTACCAATATTACTAACTTTAACGATTAACCATGAAACGACAATATTTTCCTATCTTTTGTTTAATTTTTATAATTAATAATTTATCAGCCCAGAAGAAAGAAACTACGACCGAAACAAAACCTAATCGCACCATTATAGAAGATGCAGTTGATGCGATAGGAGAGGAGACTGATTTTAATTTTGATACACAGTTTGAGGATTTAGCGGCTTACGCTAAACGACCGCTCAATCTTAATCAAGCAACAATTTCAGATTTCAAAGCTTTTGGATTGCTCAATCCGATACAAATTCAACAATTAATTGATTATCGAGAAATGAATGGCGATTTGATTTCTATTTACGAATTACAATCCATTGAAAGCTTTGATGAAATAACAATTGAAACGGTTTTACCTTATGTTTCAATTGGGAATGAATTGATTGGAAGTGATGATTTGAAAACCCGATTTACTAAAGGAGAAAGTGCCATTTATACAAGATTCAGACGAGTTTTGGAAACACAAAAAGGATATAATGAAGAAACGGAAAACGGTTATTTAGGAAATCGAAATCAATATTATTTACGTTTTCGATATAATTATGATACTCGATTGAGTTATGGAATTACATTAGAGAAAGATGCTGGAGAAGAATTTTTCAGCGGTTCTAATCCACAAGGATTTGATTATATGTCGGCTCATTTTTTTATTAAAGATGTTTCTAAAAATGTAAAAGTGATTGCAATTGGTGATTTCCAAGTTAGTTTCGGACAAGGTTTATCTTTATTGTCGGGATTTGGTTTTGGAAAAAGCGCTTTTGTTATGAATACGAAACGCCAAAATGTACCGCTTCGAGCTTATACTTCCGTAAATGAAAATGCTTTTCTAAGAGGTGCTGGAACAAGTTTGAAGTTTGGTGATTTTGATTGGACTATTTTTGCTTCGTATCGGGCTTTAGATGCAAATATTTTGGATGAACCCGATTCTTTAAATATTGATAGTGAAGTTCAGGCAGTTTCTGCTTTTCAGATTTCAGGTTTTCATCGAACAGAAGGTGAAATTTTAGATAAAGATGCGATTCCACAATTTCTAACTGGAAGCAGTTTGAAATATAATTTTAATCGTGGAAACGTTGCACTAAATACAGCTTTTGTTAATTACGGAGCAGCGATTTCGACAGATACAACTTTGCAAAATCTATATCGGTTTAATGGGAAACAACTCTTAAATATCAGTACAGATTATGAATATACATATCGAAATATTCATTTTTTTGGAGAAACCGCAATGAGTGATAATTTAGGATTAGCAACATTAAATAGTGTTTTATTAACTACAGATAAAGCAGTAGATTTTACCATTTTGCATCGTCATTTTGCGAATAATTATCAAGCGATTGCCGGGAATGCTTTTGCGGAAAGTAGTAGTTTACAAAATGAAACTGGTTTGTATTTAGGTATGCAGATTCGTCCAAATCGACAATGGAAATTATCTGCCTATTTTGATACTTGGCAACATTCATGGCTAAAATTTGGAATTGATGCACCTTCGGTTGGTTCGGAATATTTATTACAATTGAATTATCGACCAAACCGAGAAACGGAAATGTATGTTCGTTTTCGACAAGAAACCAAAGAGCGAAATGCTC
>CAZEOC010000060.1:0-13394 GCA_964513525.1 uncultured Saprospiraceae bacterium
ACTTTAGAACAAAAACTGGAAGAGCAAGTCGGGAAATATCCAAAAACGACCAGTGTTGATAAGCAATATTTATCGAATGATTCCAACAAAGTTTTGGCTGTTGCTAAAAAATTGATGCCAGATTATGGCGATGAATTCATTTCGATTGAGTTGATGTTGCAAGGAATTTTAGCTGGAAACGACCAAACTGCTCGTATTTTAAAAGATATGGGTGTTACGGAAGAAAACCTAAAAGCTGCAATTGTAGAATTAAGAAAAGGAAGAACCGTAAATTCTCAATCTGCTGAAAATCAATATAATGCACTGAAAAAATTTGCAATTAACTTAAACGAACAAGCACGTTCTGGTAAGTTAGACCCAATTATTGGGCGTGATGAAGAGATTCGTCGAGTATTGCATATTTTATCTCGTCGTCGTAAAAATAATCCGATTGTAGTTGGAGAAGCTGGAGTTGGAAAAACGGCAATTGTAGAAGGAATTGCTTGGAGAATTGTAAACGCTGATGTTCCTGAAAACTTAAAATCAAAACAAGTATTCTCTTTGGATATTTCGTCATTGATTGCAGGAGCAAAATATAAAGGAGAATTCGAAGAACGCTTAAAAGCAGTAATCAAAGAGGTTTCAGAGTCCGATGGGCAAATTATTTTGTTCATTGATGAAATTCATACCTTGATTGGAGCTGGTGGCGGCGGCGGCGGAATGGATGCTGCTAATATTTTGAAACCAGCATTAGCGAGAGGAGAATTAAGAACAATTGGTGCAACTACTTTAGATGAATATCAAAAGTATTTTGAAAAAGATAAAGCCTTAGTTCGTCGTTTTCAGACAGTTGTGATTGATGAACCAAGTGTAGAAGATACGATTTCGATTTTGCGTGGCTTGAAAGAAAGATATGAAACACATCATAAAGTGATTATTTTAGATGATGCTTTGATTGCAGCAGCAGAATTATCACATCGATATATTTCAGATAGACATTTACCCGATAAAGCAATTGATTTGATTGATGAAGCTGGTGCAAAATTACGTCTGGAAATGGATTCTTTGCCTGAAGAATTGGATGAATTGGATAGAAAAGTTCGCCAATTAGAAATTGAGCGAGAAGCAATAAAAAGAGAGAAAGATGAAGAAAAAGTTGCTCAATTAACTGAACAAATCGCCAATCTTTCTGATGCCTTAAACGCAAGAAAGGCACAATGGAAATCTGAAAAAGAAATCGTTGATGCAATTAATGAAGCAAAAGAAAAGATTGAAGCTTATAAAATAGAAGCTGAACAAGCGGAAAGAAAAGCAGATTTTGAGCGAGTAGCGGAATTGCGTTATGGAAAAATCAAAGAACAAGAGTTAATTCTGAAAGTTTCAGAAGAGAAATTACATAAATTATCAGATGAAAAACGCTTAACGGATGAGGAAGTTGATGCGGATAATATCGCTGATGTTGTCGCTCGTTGGACAGGAATTCCTGTTTCTAAAATGTTACAATCTGAAAAAGATAAATTGCTTAAAATGGAAGAGCAATTACATCAACGATTGATTGGGCAAAACGAAGCGGTACAAGCGGTTTCAGATGCTGTTCGTAGAAGTAGAGCTGGACTTTCTGATGAAGATAAGCCGATTGGTTCATTTATCTTTTTAGGTCCAACAGGAGTTGGTAAAACAGAATTAGCGAAAGCTTTAGCAGAAATTTTATTCAATGACGAAAAGGCGATTACAAGAATCGATATGTCGGAATTTCAAGAACGTCACGCTGTATCGAGATTGGTTGGAGCGCCTCCAGGATATGTTGGTTATGAAGAAGGTGGAGAATTGACAGAAGCCGTTCGTCGTAAGCCATATTCGATAGTTTTATTAGACGAAATCGAAAAAGCTCATCCAGATACTTTTAATATTTTATTACAAGTTTTGGATGATGGCCGATTGACGGATAATAAAGGTCGAGTAGCAAACTTTAAGAATACGATTATCATTATGACTTCAAATATGGGTGCAGATATTATACTCGAAAATTTTGAAGATATGGATAATTTGGACGAAAAGCATCGTTCGGATATTATTGAAACGACTAAATTGGAAGTTTTTGATTTGTTGAAAGATACTATGCGACCAGAATTTCTAAATCGTATTGATGAACAAATTATGTTTACGCCATTGAATAGAGAAGAAATCGGTCAGATTTTGGTTTTATTAATGCGTGGTATTCATAAAATGTTGGCGAAACAAGATTTATCAATCGAAGTCAGTGACCATGCAATGAATTTATTAGCGGATTTAGGTTATGACCCACAATTTGGAGCAAGACCGATGAAACGTGTTTTACAAAAAGAAATTATCAATCAATTATCGAAAGAGTTATTGAGCGGTAAATTCAAAAAAGGCGATACAATTTATATTGATGCTGTAAATGGTAATTTATTTTTTAGAAATAAAGCGGATGTACAGAAGCCAGATGAAGAATTACCAAAAGAGAAAAAAGCTGCTAAAAAGCCGAAAACTGATTCTAAGAAGAAATAATTTTAAGTACCTGGACATAATTAAACGGGTATAAATAACGCAGTTGTTTTTTTTGCTATACGATTTATAAAAATGTGAGCATAGCCGAGTTATACGAACATTTTTTAAAGAAGTATAGTAAAAAAAGAACAAGTTAGAATACTTGGATAATTGTGTTCAGGTACTTATTATTTAAGTATTTAGTAATCAATAATAAAAAAAGGGTTTCCAGAATATCTGGAAACCCTTTCTATTTATAATATCAATAGAACTAATATTATTTATTTAATATTAATTTCACCATATCAATACCACTTTCTGTTTGAATCTGTAAGAAGTAAACTCCTTCTGCAAAATCCGTAATATCAATAGTTTTAGTAAATGTACTTGTTGGATTTGGTTGTTGCCAAGTTCTTAATATTCTTCCTTGAACATCAATCACATGTAAAGTCAAATCCTCTTTTAAGCCATCTATGTTAACCGTGTATCTTCCTTCACTTGGATTCGGGAATACAGAAATATTCTCCGCTGTTGCTAAAATATTTTCAGAATTCACCAATTGAATCAAAACATCTTCTGTTGCCACATCTGAACCACAATTTCCATCTACAGACAAAGTAATTGTAAATGTTGATGATGAATCATATTGATATGTTGGATTTTGAGCCAAACTTGTGTTTCCATCTCCAAAGTCCCAAACAAATGAATTTGCCCCTGATGCTCCGTTAAATACTTTAATCGTAGAATCATTTTGCTGAATCAATGTAAAGTTAGCAACTGGAACATCTTCAATAAATACTGATTGTGTCAAACTATCAACTGCGCCATTCGCATCTGTTACTACTACTTTAATTGTTTTAGCGCCAACTGTCGAATAAGTAAAACTATGAGGTCCAGCAGTTGTCGCAGTTTGTGGTGTTGCATCAGTTCCAAAATCCCAGTTATAAGTCAAACCAGTTCCTGTTGAATTATCAAAAACACTTGCTGCTTGTCCTAAACAAAGATTTCCTTGTGTAGCAGAAAAATCAACACTAAAGACATCACCATTTCCGTTTCCAGTTCCGCCTCCGCCGCCAGTTCCAGCGACATTAGTAATATTAATATTATCTACAAAAGTATTATTTCCATAATCTGTAACATTGATGATTTCAATTCTTAATACTGTTCCAACAAAAGGCGTTAAATCAATATTTTCATTTCTCCAATCTGCTGCTGAGCCAGGTGTGTAGGCTCCAGTTTGATCAGCTGATGTCGCTAAATCTGCTCCAGATTTATTGTATAAAGTACCACCAAAACTATCTCCACAGTTTGTATAAACATCTACTCTCAAAGCATCTGCATACGTACCATTATATCTTGCATGTGCAACATCAAAAGTAATAGAAGCAGCAGTTTCATTTGATAAATCAACTGTTAAAACCATTTTATCTTCTTGTCCAGAAGAGTTGTAGTTAAAGTTATTTACAGAAGCTGCTTGTGTTGCGTTTCCATCACTTCCTGTTGCTGTTGATAATTGCCAAGAAATACCATTATCTGCATTTTCAATTGTCAAACCTGCAGGAGGGAAACTTCCTTGAAAATCTTGCATATATGGTAAAGTATCTCCATTACTTATGCTAACTACACCATATTGAATCGTAGAATCTACACCATTTGGATTTGTTACATTCAATTGAATATCATAAAATCCTGCATTATTAAATGTTACTAATGGATTTTGTGAATTTGCATTTGTTCCACCAACAAAATTAAATGTAGTTGGTGTTATCGTCCAATTCCAAGTATTTGGAACATTTCCTGACTGATCAATTAATTCCACAACATTTCCAATACATGATCCGAAACCACTTGTAGTAAAACTCGCCGTTGGAGGTGTTGTAACTTCTGAAATATCAATATCATCTAAGGCTAAATCACTACTAAATCCATCACCTGTGATTCCTCTAAATCTAATATTGATAATACTTCCAGCATAAGGTTGTAAATTAACAAATCCTTGAATCCAAGCATTTCCTTGATCTCCAACAACTGGAGGCATTGCATCTTCAATCCATGCTGCACCATCAAAAACATCTACATGTAATTCTCCCATATCCGCTCCATCTGCATGGTACCAGAACGATAATTGAGGTACTAATGCCGTAGTTAAATCGACACAAGGGCTTACTAATACAGCTTCTTCACCATAACATCCATTAGATGCTTCGAAATATACATAATTACCACTTCCTGTAGTATGATCACCTGCTGGTCCTGAAGAGTTTGTTGGTGTTCCGTTTGCATCAGTTCTCCAATCAATATCATCTTCTGTTCCATTCGTAAGATTAATCCAGCTATTTCCTAAAGGACAAACAGTATTACCACAGTTATTTGTAGTTGGACAAGTTGTAAATGCATCAAAATTTTCTGCTAAAGGTAAAGTCACTACTGTCCCCGTTGCAACACTAAATGCAGTAGAAGCAGTATCATTTCCATTAAAATCTTCATTTACTAAATCTGTCCATGCAGTTATATTATAATTCCCTATCGCTTGTGTACCAATACCTGCTGTAAACGTATAATTTGCAGCTGATTGTGAAGGAATTGTATCTGTAAACATCTCTGTCGTTATTGCTCCGTTAAATTCATAACTCACATTAAAGTTAGATTGTGCTACAACTGAATTATTATTAATATTAATAACAACATTATTACTTCCTCCTGCACAACTTGCTGTATATCCTGCTGGTGAAACAATACTTGTTAAAGCGACATCATTATTAAACAAACAATTCAATAAATTAGTCGGACTGAATTGTTCCGCAATAGTTCTACGTCCTCTCAATCCGTTTGCACCAACACCTCTTAATGCTACCCAATGTTCATCTATTCCATTTGCAACTGGAATATCAAAATAAGTATCATTTGTTGTCCCAACTGAGTCCATATATTGATAACCTAAAATAAATACATCATAGGCCGATGCATCCGCTAAAGAATCCCACTCAATTCTAATTACATTTGGACATACTTTAGTTAATACAATATTTTCTGGTCTTCCAATAATTGAAAAATCTGCTTCTGATTGTCCTGTATTATTTCCTCTTGAAATTCTCACTTGTGCTTGACCAGTGATTGCATTTGGAACTGTCCAATCATACATTCTCTGTGCACCAGGAACATTAGCGATTGTAAACCAGCTATTTCCGCCATCAGTTGTCATTTCTATACCAAAAGAAGCTTGTGTTCCGAAAGCATCCCAGTGAATACGTTCTGTAGTTCCAGGAATTAATCCTTCGCCACCTAATGGATAAACAACTTTAATTTCGTCATAAATAAATGTAGTAATTACATAATAACTTGCTGTACCAGTAGATACTACAGGCGCTTGAACATTTACCGTATAAGCACCAGCAGAAGGATTATCTATCGTTACTTGTTCTACATTATTAATATTATCAACACCACGTGTCGCATCAGCATTCAAAGCTGTTGTATTAGGTGTATTGTCTAATACCCAAGGTAAAAGCACTTCACTTGTTGGTGTCGTCATTGTCATATCCAAATCGTTCGTCAATACTAAAGAAGCATTAACAGAAGCGGCAGGTTCTGCCCAATAAGTCATTACTTTCACTTGTTTCACATTTGCAGGAACAGTAATAATATGATTGTTAGATCCTCCAGCAGCAATTTGATCATTGATATAATTATTATTCTCAATTACATCCAATGCTCTATATGCATTCACACGTCCCCAACCATAGATAAAGTCAGGTCCAGGATTTCCATAATCTTCTGCTGAATTTAACATTGCAGCTTTTATTAAAGAAGATTCTGGATCATTTCCATTATTAAATTGACGGTAAGCATCATATAATTGTGTCGCTACACCTGCAATTCCCGGTGCTGCACCTGATGTTCCACCAAAAGATTGGTAAGTATTATCTGTTGAAATAGACAATTGATCTTGTCCATTTGAAGAAATATCTGGTTTTAAACGACCATCTTCTGAAGGTCCTCTACTACTTGATGCTACTAAACTTCCATCTGGATATAAATTAGCCGTTGCGATTACGTTTTTACCAATTTTATGTCCTCCTGTAATATTTCCCCATTGTGTTCCAGCTCCATAACCACAGTTATTATTATTAGAATTACCTGCTGAGAATACGTGTAATAAAGAAGGATTTTGATAAGTCTGTAAATCTACAACTCTTGCATTTGTTGTGTATCCATCATTACAACCGTCTGAATAAGAAGAGTTTGTAATCATTACATTATCCTGTTGGTGTAATTGTAATGTATTATCATTTGAAAAATTGGCAACATAATCTACCACATACATATGTGAGCCTGGTGCCATTCCTTGGATTGTTGGATCAAGATTTCCTGCTCCGCCCATAATTCCTGCTACACCATCTCCATGTGTTCCAGATGCAGCTGTTCCACCAGATTGTGTTGCTCTATTTTCAAAATCAATATGTGGACCAATTTGTCCATCATCTCTTGTTAAAATATTTACTCCTGTTCCGTCATAATGTTTTCCAGATGGAACCATCGTATTAATTACATTCGAACGGTGTAATGTACGTCCTAATCTATCTTCTGGAATTGGAGGTGAAGGTGTAGATTCTACATAATATAGAAAATCTAAACCTGCTACAACATCAATTTCTGATTTCAAAATTTGAATTACCGCCGTTTGACTATTTGGTTGTAATTGAATTACATTAATTCCATTATTCTGAAATAATTGTGTCGCTTTAGATGATGAAATATTACGGTAGTAATTTACAACTAACTGAATCTCATTGCCACGTTCTGCCCATTCAGGATAAACTGGACCTAAAGCTGATTTTCCTAATTTATGTAAACTATTGATTGGTTGAATACTTCTTACATTCCAAGTATTAAAATCTGAAAAATTCAAATTTGCAGGAATTCCTGCTACATAAGTTTTGTGAGGAACGTAATCAAAAAGTATTACACCTGCTTGTTCTATTGCTAATAAAGTAGCAACATCAGGTAAATTCTCGAATTGTATAAAACGATAAAAATAACCATCAATCACCTCATTTGTAATAATTGTTGGATTGGTTACAAAGTCATTAACATTAGCTTCAAAGCTCGTTGTTCCTGACTTTAAAAGTACGTCATAATTACCATCATATTTTCCATTTTGAGCTAATAGAAATGTACCTGATAGTAACATTGCAAAAACAATTAGTGAATGTTTAATCATAATAATAATAGTTAGAACAGGAAATAATTCACGCCGTGATTTTCTTATTTAGGTTTTCACATTGTTAATTAAGCTGACTTTAGAATTAAAAAAACTATCCTCAACTTTCCTTTTATTAAAAATGCAGAAAATACTGCTTTTGATATATTCTTAAATAACTTGAAAATAAATAATTGAAATTATAAATTTTGTAATTAATAGATTAGAATGATAAAATTTTGGTGAATTTAGAGTTGCGAAAATAATTGTTAGTATTCAACTTTCCTAAACAAATATTTAATAGTGATGTGTAAATGACAAAATTATAAAGATAAGTGACTTTAAGAATGAGAAAAACATAGTTTCAAAAAGTTTTAACTTTTCAAAACTATGTTTTTCAGAATGAACCAAAACTTCTATTTGTTCAAATTTTAGTTTTATTTATTTACATCGGTTGGTGAAATACCATAATGTTGTTTGAAAGCGTAAGAAAAATAAGCCGCACTTCTAAAACCCGTTTGTTTAGCGATTGAAGCTGTATTACCACTTTTTTTAAGTAATAATTCACGAGCATATTGTAATCTAAATGTTCTGATATAAGTATTTACAGTAAGATTTGTAGCCTTTTTTACCTTTCTCTGAAAAGTAGATTTAGAATAAAACAAAGCTTGCGCTAATGACTCTACAGATAAGTCTTCATTATCCAAAAATTCCAACATTTTATCATTCAATTCTGATAAGAATATAGAAATTTCTGACTCTGCTTTAACTTCTCCGATTAAACTATCTGAGGCTTCTTTTGTCTTTTCTGAAACTTTTTGATTAAGTGCAATTAAATTTTTCACTTTCAGAATCAACTCTTTAGAATCAAAAGGTTTTGTGATATAATCATTTGCTCCGTATTCTAAACCTTTAAACTTAGATTCTGTAACTGTATTTGCTGTAATTAAGATTACGGGTGTAATTTCTGTTAATGGATTCTCTTTTATTTTCTTCAAAAATCCAAAGCCATCTAACTTAGGCATCATCACATCAGAAACAATAATATCTGGTGCAACTTCATCTAAAACAGCTAAACCTTCAATTCCATTATTTGCACTATATACCTCAAAATCATTAAATTCAAAAATATCTATTAACGTCTCTCTTAACCGTTTATCGTCTTCTAATAATAGTAGTTTATGCATTACAATACTAATTAATAAAATAATTCTTTTTCCTATGAAATCTCTTTTGGAAAGGCATAATCAAAATTAACACTTTATTCTGCTTTTAATAAATATACATTAAAAATCAATTGAAATATGTGTATATATTTAAAGAATGTAAAGTTTATAACATTCGTTTTTATAAATTTGGTGAATTGTTTGTCAAGAAAAATTGATTCATTGTCAATGATTCACGAATTGTGTAATATTGAAATTCACTTTTATATTAAATTAAAAATTATGAGAAATCTATATTTTATTTGCGTTATTTTAGTTTCATTTCTTGTTAGTTGTACACCAAAGTCTTATGATTTAATAAGTTCAGCGGATTTATCTGGAACGGAATTCAAAGAAAAGGATATTGATGTTGATGTAACAGAAAATGTGGCAACAATCAAAGAAGAAGGAATTGATATCAACACAACTTTAGCTAAATCTGTATTAAATCTACGATTTAATGATATTAAAAAAATCTCAGATATTGAGGTTAAAAACTTCACAAATAATGGACCTTATTATTTACTTGGAAAAGGTTTAAAAGATAAAAAAGAAATTCTTTTAGCAATTGAATTAGAGCGCAAAGGCTTAGAACTTCATTCAGCTGAGTATAATATGCTTCATTCTTCTTGTATGAAAAAAGGTTGTGATGATTGTACATTCACAATTGATAAAAATGGAGAAATTGAAGACTGTAGATGTCAAAGTAAAAAATCGAATCCAAATACTACAACTAAATGTCAACATCGTTCTTTCATTAAAACAGTAGAAAAAGATTTTTAAAATACGCTGATATACAATTAATAAGAAACAGTATTGGTTTAATAATAATATGTTATAACTAATACTGTTTTAATAATTTTCAATTCACTTCATATGCGATATTTAATAATTTCCTTCTTTATCTTTTTCACTAATTTCGTCTTCACTCAAAATCCTGAATTGGAAAAACATCTGACAAAATTTGTTGAGATGGAAGTTGATTTTACAAAATCTCCTGGAATTATAATCGGTGTTATAGAAGGCGATTCAATTTATAAATATAGCTTTGGAGAAATGGTAATTGGTGAACAAAATACACCAACAGATTCTTCGATTTTTGAAATTGGTTCTCTAACCAAAATTTTCACAGCTTCAACATTACAAATACTCGTTGATGAAGGTAAAATTGACTATCAAAAAAACTTGATTGATTATCTTGACAAATCAAAAATTCATCCTTCTTTACATACTATTACGGTTTTAGAATTAGCAACGCATACTTCTGGTTTACCTCGTTTACCTACCAATTTTGGACAAAAAGATAAAGACCCTAACAATCCTTATAAATTTTACTTCGATGAAGATTTAGATATCTTTCTAAAAGATTTCAATTTTGTAACAGAGGGGAACTATATCTATTCCCATCTTAATTATGCATTATTAGAACGAATAATCGAAAAAGTAGAAAATAAATCTATCGAAGAAGTTATTCAAGAAAAGCTTTTAAATCCTTTAAATCTCAACAATACAGCTTATAAAATAACAGAAAAAGATGAATCAAAATACTGTAATAGTTACCTGAGAAGTGGTGTAGTTGCTCCTAAAGGAGAGGTAAATTCATTTCATGGCGCTGTAGGTATGTTATCTGACATGAACGACTTGGCGCGTTTTGTGCAATTAAACTTTAGAAATGATGATGATTTGAGAAATATCCAATCAAGTCTTGAAAAAACTCAAATTGTAAAAGCAAACACTGGAATAGAAAAATTTATAGATACTGGAATTGGTTGGCACATTGTGCGACCAAAAAAAAGGTTTTACAACGTCATAAGTCATAGAGGTACAGGAATTGGACATCAAGTCTATGTTGCCTTTATTCCTGAAACTCAAACAGGAATCGTTGTATTATCTAATTCAAGAAACTCCTTAGAAGGATTAGGTTTCTATCTATTAAAAATGGTAAACAATAACTGGAAAAGGAAGTCACTAACAAAATTTTAAAATCATTTGAAAATCATTAATAAAATATTGAGCTTAGGTTATGATGAGCAAGCTAATGGGTTCCAAAATTTCTCTACGAGACTTTTGAATCAAATAGCTATTGTTACGCTTATTTTGATTTCGCTTTACATGACAGCCCATATTTTAATGCAAAATAGCTGGATTGCTGTTGCATTTGATTTGGTCTATATAACTACTGCTTTTCTAATCTTGTATTTCAATAAAACGAAACGGTATAAATATGCTCATTTAACAGTAGGAATTGGATATACGATTGCTTTTAGTTGTAGTTCAATACTCATTGGAAGTCAAAATCAAATAGAATATTTATTATTTATTTCTGGTATTGGTACTGCAATATTAATTAATGATGAAACTCGAAAGAAATACTTTTATTATTTCACATTATTAGTATTCATCGGCTTAAAGTTCTATCATATTTATGAACCTCAAGGACTTTTACAAAAGGATTTTTCGCCATATTTTAAAATTGTTAATGGTAGTTTAGTATTCATCTTTGTATATACAATTGTCAGTAGAAGTTTAAAAAAAGGTGCTGGACTTTTGGAAAAATTACAATCGAAAAACAAGGAAATTTCAACACTAAACGAAACCCTTGAAATTAAGGTAAAAGAGCGTACTCAAGAATTAGCACAATCAAATAAAGAAATAAAGAAATTCTCCTATATTTCAGCTCATGATTTGAGAGAACCATTGAGAAATATTGTTGGATTCTCAGAATTATTAAAAAAATCAATCGCTGAAAAAAATGATAAAGAGACAGAAATTAATCTAAGTTATATCAATTGGGGCGTAAAGAGAATAGATGCAATTACTCGTGATGTTGTTATTTATACTGAATTAGAAGAACGTAGTAAATCTACTTCTGATGTAGATTTGAATGAATTAATTCAAAAAATAATTATTACCAAATCAAAAGTAAATCAAAAGATGCAACTTCAAGTTGATTCTTTGCCGACTATAAATATCAATTTATATTCCGCCAATTTACTTTTTGATAATATCATTTCTAATGCTATTCAATATTGTAAAAAACCAATAGTGAATATTTTTATTAATTATGAATTAAAAGACCAATTTCATCAATTTAAAATCAGTGATAACGGACAAGGAATTGAACCTCAATATCATCAAAAAATCTTTGAATTATTTACTCGTTTGCATAATGATTTTGATAGAAATGGTTCAGGAACAGGTTTAGCATTTTGCAAAAAAATCATAGACAATTGCGGCGGCGAAATTTGGGTTGAAAGTGAATTTACAAAAGGTTGTGATTTTTATTTCACCATTCCAGTCTAAATTATTCAAGTCTTTTTACTTTTATGATTTCTATCAATAATTATTTTAATTTGTAAATCAAATATGAAATTATTAAAGAAATTATATAAAAATTTAATAGCAACACTTATTGGTTGTCTAATTGCATTTATTTTAGTAGAATTGATTCTCAGAATTTTTCAACCTTTTGACTTTCGAGTAAAAGGAAATGAAATTGTATTGGCTGCAAATCAGCAATTCATAATGCAAAACGAATCGATTCCTTCTTTAGACGATACCATTTTCCATTCCAAAAACAGTTTAGGTTTTCGTGGCGACGAACCACCAAAAGATTTTGAATCTGCAACTACAATAATTACAATCGGTGGAAGTACTACAGAATGTTATTACCTTTCTGATAATAAAACTTGGCAAGCTGAAATCAATCGTAACTTCTCTTCTACTCTACCTAATTTTTGGATAAATAATGCTGGTTTAGACGGACATTCTACTTTTGGACATGAAGTATTACTAAGAGATTATGTAATTAAATTACAACCTGATTATGTACTTTTTTTAGTTGGTATTAATGATGTTGCGACAGCAGATTTTGAAAGTTTCGACCGATTAGCAATGCAAGAAGTAAATACAAATTCTTTTGGTGGCTTTGTAAAATCATTAGCCAATTATAGTGAGACGATTGGTTTGGTGTTTAATTTCTATCGTTATTACATTGCTTATAAACAAGGTTTAACACATGGAAATATTGACATTAAAACTTTAGAAAAAACCATTGTTCCAGAACTCAAACAAACAGAATTATTAGAAAAGCACAGAAATAATTTTTTAGAAAATTATGAAAGTCGAATCAATCAATTAGTGGAAACTTGTATAGAAAACAATATTCAACCTGTTCTAATTACTCAACCACAAATTATCGGTGATACAATTGATTCTATTACAAAAGTTGATTTAGGAACAATTGCTTATCAAGATATTAATGGTTCAACTGGTTGGGAAGTCTTAGAATTATATAATGACATTACCCGTAAAGTTGCTAAAAATCAAAACATTCAATTAATTGATTTAGCGAATAAATTGCCAAAAAGTAGTTTGTATTTCTATGATTTCACACATTATAATAATGATGGTGCTAAAAAAGTTGGAGAAATCATTTCTGAGGAATTGAAAATTGAAAATTGAAAATTGAAAATTGAAAATTGAAAATTGAAAATTGA
>CAZEOC010000061.1:0-13217 GCA_964513525.1 uncultured Saprospiraceae bacterium
ATTCTAACTTGTTGTCCCGATTTTTATCGGGACAACAAGTTATTTATACCCGTTTAATTATATCCAGGTACTTAATACTTATTTCTAATTGATTAATCAAACATCAAATTCACAAAAGCATTCTGAATTCTTGGCATAAAATAAGTTGATTTTGGCGGCATAACACCTTCCGTATCTACAATTTTGATAAAATCTTCTGTAGAAATTGGATATAACATAAATCCAATTTTCGAACTATTTGCTGTTCTGACCTTTCCCCAAACACCTTCTAAATTCTTATCTCCACCAACATAAGTGATATTTGCATCATTCCGAACATCTTCAATTTTTAGAATTTTCGATAGAACGTATTTATTTAATAAGGAAATATCTAAAGTTTTTAATTCGGAAGCAATCGTTTCTAAAATCTCCTTTTTCCATAAAATTTGATAGAATTGATTGTCTATAATTAGGATGACTTCGTGTTTTTGTTTTGGCTTTGTAGGCTGCGTTTGTAGACGAACATCAGCATAAGCTTGTAATGCTTCTAAGAATTCATTTTTATTGAAATTTTCCCCAACAGTAACTACTCGATTATAGTCTGCGATAGTTAATTCGTTGGTACTGAAAAAGGCAGAAAATAAATAATTGTAAGGCGAATTTTCAGGCAGAACGCCTAATCTGTTTTTGGTGTAATTATAATAACGAGCTAAAGTAGCTGCTCGATGATGCCCATCAGCGATATAAGCTTTGGCTACTTTTTCTTCAAAAAGTTGTACTAAATAATCGTATTCTTCAGGTTCATCTAAAATCCAAAAATCATGCTCTACGTCTTTATGTTCAATGGATTGAAATGGTTTTTTAGTACTAATAATATTTTTCAAAAAGACAGAAACCTCGTCAACTGTTGGATAAGTTAATAATACTGGTTTGATTTGTCCATTGCGTTCCTCGAATAATTTAATCATTCGTTCCTCTTTCGCTGCAATGGTTTCTTCGTGTTTTATTATTTTTTCATCAAAATAATCTTGAATATGAGTTGCTGCAAATATTCCTATATGACTTGAAATTGTATTTCGTTGTTGGTATATAAATAATGCTTTGGATGCTTTTTTATTAAAATATCCATTTTTATAATATACAGGATATAAGTGCTTTGAATTTGAGAAAAACGAAGCAGCATTAAAAATTCTTTCCAAACTTGGCAACGATGCCCGAAAAGGGTGAATATTCATAATTAATTGATAATTGATAATGAATAAATTCTATAATCAGTATAAATATTCCATAAAGGTAATATTATCTTTAGTGATTTAGAAATAAACGAAGGTTTCGCCTATATTTCTTGGGTTTACCCGATTCTAATGGCGTTTTATTAAGGATAAAAATTGATAAGTATAATTTCTATATTTTGTTCAGTTTATTCCGACAAGTTAGAACAAGATATTTTTTAGACAGGATTTACAGGGTTTTCACGAAGTGAAAATCCATTTTTATGGCTTGCTATAAAATTATCTTGTTTATCCTGCAAATTCTGTCTAAAAAATCAGCTTGTCTGATTTTTTCATAATAAAACCATATAATTAGTGTTTTCTGTAAAAAAGAAAAGTAATCATTGTTAATAATAACCAACAAATGGAAAAAGAAATACCACAAATATTTTATAATGAAGCACAAAGTCTTCCTATTGAGGTGATTAATTTTGATGAACTTTCTACTAAGTTAAATCAATCCAGGAATCATAATCCCTTTGTTGTACACAAGATTGATTTTTTTCTCATTTTAATTGTAACCAAAGGTTCGTATACGCATTATGTCGATTTTCAATCGTATGACATGATAGAAGGAAGTGCTATTTTTGTTGCTAAAAATCAAGTACATCATTTTACGGAAGAATTGCAAGATGCAAACGGGTTCGTTATTATTTTTAATAGCTTGTTTACTGAGAAGTACCATTTTTTGATGGATAGTTATAAATTCAATCGGTTATTTAATTACCATATTGAAACGCCAATTATTCATCAGAAAGAAATGCCGCAAGATAGTTTTATTGATATTACAACTAAGCTGTATAGAGAATTTATTTTAAATAATAATTTTGCTAAACCTGAAATGCTCAGTGCTTTGCTTCATGTGTTGTTATTAAAAGCAGAACGAGCAAAAGAAATTAAGTGTGTTGGTCAAGTAAAAAGACAATGGTTAGAAACCTTTAGTGAATTTAAAAACATGCTTGAAAAAGAGTATGTAAAAACAAGGAATTCAAGGGTTTATGCATCTAAGTTGTTTGTTTCTTACAAACTCTTAAATGATATTGTTAAAGCATTGACAGGTAAAACAGTCAAAGCTTTTATTGATGAATTTGTTACTATAGAAATTAAACGATATTTGGTTTCTTCTGCTTTAACGGTAAAAGAAATTAGCTATGAAACAGGATTTGAAGAACCGTCTAATATGGTGAAATTTTTTAAGAAACATACGAATACAACTCCTTTGAGATTTAGACAAAAAATATGATTACTGAATAAGTGAAATATATAATCCGTTACACTTTTACCATTTTCCTCCTCATTTTGATAACTATAATACTATGAAGTCGCTCTAACTTTGCAGTATTAATTAATCAAAAGAAAAATCATGAAATTTAAATTAATTACATTATCAGCAGTAGTATTATTGACAATAACAAGCTGTAATGACAGCAAACCTGAATCAGAAAACGAAACTACAACAACGACGGAAATAGTTGAATTATCAAAAAAAGATAAAGTAGTTGCTTTATTAAACAGTTTTAATACGGGAGATAAAATACCAATTTCTTATATAAATCCAACGCAATATATTCAACATAATTTAGCAGTTGGAGATGGTTTAGAAGGTTTTGGCGACGTAATGAAACATGCGCCAGAAGGTGGATTCAAAGCAAAAGTAATTCGTGCTTTTGAAGATGGAGAATATGTATTTACGCATACAGAATATGACTTTTTTGGACCAAAAGCTGGTTTTGATGTTTTCCGTTTTGAAGATGGACAAATCGTGGAACATTGGGACAATTTATTAGAGGTTCAAGAACCGAATCCAAGTGGTAGAACACAATTTGATGGAGCGACTGAAATCGCAGATTTAGATAAAACAGAAGCTAATAAAAATACAGTTAAGGAATTTATTGAGACCGTATTATTAAATCACGAAATGGATAAAGTGACGACTTATATCAACCCTACAAAATATCTTCAACACAATCCTGCTGTAGCAGATGGTTTAGAAGGTTTTGGTGCAGCAATGCAATACTTTGCTGAAAACGGATTAGTGATGGAATATACCAAATTACACAAAGTATTGGGTGAAGGAAATTTTGTTTTAACAATGAGTGAAGGGAAGTTTGGAAAAGGAGAATTAACCGCTTTTTATGATTTATTTAGATTGGAAAATGGTCAGATTGTAGAACATTGGGATATAATTTCACCAATTCCAGCAGAGTCTGAATGGAAGAATGAAAATGGTAAATTCTAAGGAATTTAGTTTTAAATTATTGATTATCAGCGCTGACAGGTTTTTGAAATTTGTCAGCGCTTTACAACTAAATCTATCCAAGCATTTTATTGAAATTTTTAAACAGAAAGAATGATTAATATACAAGAGAATCAAATAAAAGCAACCTTAAGTCAGCTATTTAATGACTCGAAATATGATTATGCTAAAATGATGAAAGTTGCTGCAAAGAGCGTATTTAGACCAATGCAGCCTTCAGATTTTAAAGATGTTTATCTTTCTATATCTAAAGAACAAGGAAGAGGTTTGGTAGAACTTATTAAAAATAATAAGCTGGAAAATATTGTCGAATTTGGTACTTCGTTTGGTATTTCTACCTTGTTTTTAGCAGAAGGTGCAATTGCTACTAATGGAAATATTATTACTACTGAATTAATACAATCTAAAGCCAAAACGGCAATCCAAAATTTCAAAAAAGCTGGTGTAAATCATTTGATTGATCTTAGAGTTGGAGATGCATTAGAGACATTAAAAAATCATAATGAACGAATAGATTTATTGTTATTAGATGGTTGGAAAGATTTATATTTGCCATTGTTCCGCTTGCTTGAACCTAATTTTCAATCTAATACGATTATTTATGTGGATAATGCTGATATGGCAGATACACAAGTATTTTTGAGAACAATTGGTCAAGATTCTAAATATCTATTGCAGCCTAAATTTGGCGGCAAAGTAGTATTAATTAAAATAAGATAAACTCTATGGGCTTTTTAAAAAGAAATTATGGTTGGATGTTGGTTGCAATTTTAGCAACCTTGCCTTTGTTCCTACTTTTCAATATGATAAATATTGATTTTACTGATGGATTAACGATTACTTTAATCGAAAGGGGAGAAGGTAGAAATGCTTTAGATATGCTTTACCATATTTCTGGTGAATTTGCGATAAGATGGATGACAGCAGTATTAACTTGTACACCATTTTTTATCCTTTTTGGTATTACGAATTTATTTGTAAGACAAGCAATGGGAATCGCTACAGCAGTTTGGAGTTTTCTTCATTTTATTATCTTTTTATTGGCAGAAGGTCTTTTAGAAACTTTTACACAGGTGAATTATGTAGCAGGATTTATTGCTGTTTTAATATTGATTCCACTGTTTTTCACGTCGAATCGAAAATCAATGAAACGACTAAAATCAAATTGGAAAAAGTTACAAAGATTTGCTTATGTAGCAATTTTTCTGAGTTTATTACATATTGCTATTTTAGAAAAAACTTGGATAATTTATGCTGTTGTAGTTGGTTTAGGTTTTATAATTAGAATACCATTTATAAAAGAAAAATTGATTGCATTTCGCTTGAATAGAATTACCAGTAAAACTTAGCGAAATGGTTTATATGATTGATAAATATTAACGTAGCTACGACACTATTTATCCAAAGAAACCTTAAAAGATTTGCCTTAATGAATATTAGACTTTATTCTAAATAATTTTGCATGAAGCTAAATTATCTTTTGAACCTACTCTGCGTTGGCAAAATACTCATTTAGCAAAGGCTAAACTCCGTTTTACCGCCTTGATTAGTTTCAAAATTTTAAGTACCTGGACATAATTAAACGGGTATAAATAACGCAGTTATTTTTTTGCTATACGATTTATAAAAATGTGAGCATAGCCGAGTTATACGAACATTTTTTAAAGAAGTATAGTAAAAAAAGAACAAGTTAGAATACTTGGATAATTGTGTTCAGGTACTTAATTTCCATTCAACACAAAACCATTTTAGAATAAAGTCTATTTAAATTAATTAAAATAATGACAAAATTAATAACAGTAAGAAAGGGCGAAGGCGTAAATTATAATTATTCTCAAGACCATTGTTTTATCAAGTTGTCATCCCGAAATACGAATGGTGAATTATGTTTTGTTGAAGATAGTTTGAAACCAGGTTTTCATTTAGGAAGACATCATCATAAAATAATGACAGAAGTGTTTTATATGTTAGAAGGGGAACTCGAACTTATTTTTGATGATGAAACTATTATCCTAAAACCCGGTGATACGCTTACTGTTCCGCCAAATGTTTGGCATGAAGCAAAATGCGAAAAAGGTGGTAAAATGTTGACGATATTTAAAAATGGTCAGTTTGATATTTATTTAGAAAGATTATCTAAAATGTCAAATGAAGATTTTGAAAATGAAGCATTAATCAAAGCTGTAAATGCGGAATTTGATATTTATAATTGATAATATTTTGGACATCAAAGAATCGAGTATAAAAATACCGCTAAATATCATCAGATAATTAGCGGTATTTTTTGTTTCACATTTATCACTATTTCAACTATTAAAAAAAAATCATTTTTTAGGGAACCTTTTCAATACTTCCTTTCTATGTACTTATAGAAACGTTATTCAATATGAACGAACAAAGACTTATTAAAAAAGCAATCAAAGGCGACAAAACTGCAGGGCAGCAACTATATCAGTTGCATGAAGTCCATTGGTTTCGTATCTGTTTGCGATATGGTAAGAATCGTTCAGAAGCAAGAGATATTTTTCAAGAAGGTGTGATTGATATATTTAAAAATATTAAACAGTTTAATCCGAAAAGAGGAAAATTTCAGAGTTGGTCAAATAGAATTATTGTGAATGCTGCATTACGCTATTTGAAACAACAACATTGGCAACAATCTTTTGAAGATATTGAAACGGCGAATCATACTGTTGATAATACAGAAACGGCTTTGGATAAAATCGCTTTGAAAGAGTTGGTTGGTGTGATTCAAGAATTGCCTTTAAGTTATAGATTGGTTTTCAACTTATTTGTGATGGAAGGTTATTCGCATCAAGAAGTGGCAGATAAATTGGGAATTCCAGTGGCAACATCTAAGTCGAGATTGTCAAAAGCAAAAAAGGGATTAAGAGAGAAATTAGAGGTTTTATTATTGAAATAATATGGGTTGAGTAAGATGAGTTGCTATTGGTTTTATTAAATCTGCAATTCATAACGGAAAACCAAAAGAAGAATGATATGGAGAACATGGACAATAATATGGAAGGTTTTTTCAAAAAACAGCTCAATCGGTTCGATGAACCTTTTGATGATTGGGAAAAACCCGATGCTGGAGATTGGAACTTGATTGCGTCGGAAGTTCCGATGTTTAATCAATCTACCTTTTGGACATGGTCGAACATTGGTTTGGTTGGTGTCAGTACGGTTTTACTGACTTCTTTAATTTATGTATGGATTTTGAAAAATGATATTTCGGTTTTAGAAAAAAGGGTTGGAATACAACAAGAACAAATTGAACAAGTACAGCAAAGCATTCAAATAGTTGAACAAAAAAACTTTGAAAAAAAAGTAATTATTGAAAAAGAAAATCAAATATTAAAACCCGAAAATCAAAATAATAGGGAACAGAATGAATTTTTAAATATAGTTGAAACGCAGCAAAATCAAACTGTTTCTGATGTTCCAACAGTTTTAGAAGATGTAAATAAATCGGAATGGAAACAACCAATTTTTAATACGAATAGTACGAATCAATTGAAAAAAGAAATTCCAATTGCGACTGGAACTCAATCAATCAATGACAAGGAAACGATTAAAACAGAAATAGAGAAGGTTGATATTAATAAGGAAATAGAGCAAATCAATCAATTAGGAATTATTAATAATAAAGAAAAAGTAGCGATACAAAATGAGATTATTAATAATCAAATAGGAAATATAAAAGCAACGACGGAAGAAAATATTCCAACTGAAATTTTCAGACTTCCGCCTTCAAATTTTTCGGTTGCGAATCAGAATTTATCATTTGTAGAACCCAATTTATCGGTATATGACCGAACGAATAATTTGGAGAATCAGAAAGGTAAAAAAGGACGATTTATCAATTTTCAGAATATTAGTTATACAGGATTTGAACTTGGTTATGAGGCTCGCTTGCAAGCAATGGAAATTGCATCTGTTTTAGACCTTTCAGAGTTGGAAACCAAATCGAAAGATAATAGGAAACAAGAAAGTCTCATTGGTTTACATGGATTGACTTTGGGGATTCCTTTAACTAAAAATTGGTCGATACAAACAGGTTTTCGTTTTTCTAATGCTCAAATGGAATTTGATACAGAAGCATCTTCTATTTATGATACGACAAATGAATTTGCCTTACCTGATGGGACAATTTCAAAAAGTCTGCATGTGCAACAAAAAACGCCTTTTTCATTTACAAGTACTGCGGTACAATTATTAGTTGATGGTAACGATAGGTTGACAGATGGTGAAGAATTTAGTTGGGATGTTCATGGAGAACAAAGTCAAAGAATGATTCAAATTCCGTTTGGCTTAAACTATCAATTTGACATTAAAAAATGGAATGTTTTAGTCGGTGCTGGAGCACAGTGGAATCGAATTGAGTTAGGACGATTTAACTACCGAATTGATTTTGATGACCATGATAGAGACTTACAAATATTAATCTCTGATGCAGAAATTATATCTGAAATTAGTGAATTGAGTTATTTTAGTACTTATGCTATGATAGGATTACAGTATCAATTTTTTAAAAATTGGTCAGCACGAGCAACTGTTGGATATAATTATCATTTTCTGAAAAATAAAGAAATTGAAGAATGGAAAAATTTGGATAAATCAATGACGCTTGGCGTTTATTATTCTTTTTAGTGAATCATTTTTAAAACTCTGTGGTGAATAAACATTTTACGAAGTAAAATAAAAATATACTATGGTTGATTTTCAGATTATCAATTACGAAACGAAAACGAAATATATTATCAAATAAGCATTTAAAACAATGAATCTAAATATTAAAAAAAATCAATCAATTGGTACGTTTCTACTACTTTTTGTAACAATCTTATGCTTAGAATCATGTGTTAATGATAATGGAGGAGGAGATGTTGTCGTTCCAGACTTTGACTTTCCTTCTACGGTTGTGTTTGAAGAAAATCTTTCCGCCTACGATATTTTTCAAGGAAATATTCAAGATTTAGTTCCAACAGCAGACTTTAAATTATTAGAATTAACGTCTCCATTATTTACAGATTATGCTAAGAAACAACGATTAGTGAAAGTTCCAGCTGGTACAGAAATGACGAATAATGGAAATGATGTTTTGGACTTTCCAGATGAAACGATTTTAGTGAAAACCTTTTATTATTACAATGATGATAGAGATACGTCATTGGGTAAACGAGTGATAGAAACACGTCTGATGATTAAAAGCGCTGGATTTTGGAATGTGGCTACTTACGTTTGGAATGAGGCACAAACAGATGGCGTTTTAACTTTAGATGGATTGGATACACCAATAAATTGGATAACATCAAGCGGTGAAAATCGCTCAACAGAATATCATGTTCCTGATGAAAATGAGTGTATTGCTTGTCATCAATCGAATAATGATATGATTCCGCTCGGAACGAAGTTGAGAAACTTAAATCGTGATGTAATCCGAAATGGTACAAGTGTTAATCAACTATCGCATTTGCAATCTATTGCGATTTTAAATCAATTTGATGTCAATCAAGTGAGTACAATGGTTAATTATAACAATCCGAACGCTTCTTTAGAAAGTAGAGCAAGAGCTTATATGCATATTAATTGTTCGCATTGCCATAATCCAACAGCTTGGGAAGAACCTGCAAATCAAGACTTGGATTTAAGGTATGAAGTTGCCCTAAATCAAACGGGTATTTTACAGGAAGCAGATGATATTAATGAATTTATTACCAGTGGTGAAATGCCATTTTTAGGAACAACTATTTTAGACGAAGAAGGCGTTAATTTGGTTATTGACTATATAAATACTTTGTGATTATTTAGTAGAAATCAGAACGCTTTGCTTTCAAAAGTCAGATAACGAAATACATTCAAAATAGATTTTATCTGACTTTTGAATAACAATAATAATTACTAATAAAAATAAAACTATGAATAATCGTTCTGAATATTCGGAACAATAAAAACAAAAACATGAAAAGAATAACATTCAGCCTGATGGCATTAGCATTGACAGCGTTCACATTTACAAGTTGTGAAAATTTTGATTTATTTGATTTGGATAAAGAAGGTTACTGCGATTACGTTTATCCTTTTGATATGGTTTTACCAAATGACGAAGTAGTTTCGGTAAATGATGAAGATGAATTTGATGCAGTTTATGAAGATTGGAAAACGAATAATCCAAATTCGACTGACGAACCTACATTCTCTTATCCAATTCAAGTGATTGATTCGGAAGGAGAAACAATTACAGTAAATAGTGATGATGAATTAGACGCCGCATTTGAAGATTGCGGAAAAAGAAAAGGGAAATGTGATGATGATTGTGATGACAAAGATGAAGAAGTTTGTTTTGATTTCGTTTATCCAATTACGATGACAATGCCAGATAGTACAACAATTACAGGAGATGATGAAGCTGCTTTAAAAACAGCAATTGATAATTGGTATGATGCGAATCCAACAGCAACTGACGAACCAACTTTTGTTTATCCAATTCAGCTTCTTTATGAAGATGGAACGACAACAACTATCAATGATGAAGATGAATTGAAGACCGCTTATGATGCTTGTGATTAAGATAGTTTAGAGTTTAATTATTTTTAATAAAAGAAAGGGTTAGAATATATTTATATTCTAACCCTTCTCTTTTTATAGTAAAACATGTAGAACGTTAGCAACTATTCTAAATAGGAGTTTCGATAGTTTTTGTAAATTAAAAGTTGACCAACCTTAAAGACAAATTTTTATTTTAAAAATTATTGCCTTTAAGATTTAAAATCGTTATAAATGATTAACCTTTCTCATTGGTAGATAAACAAACGCAATATCAAAACTCTAAATATATTTTTAAAACTCTATGAAACTCCGTGTATCTCTGTGGTGAAAAGTGTTTAGATGGTAATTTCTTATTATCATTAAAAAAGCCGTCAAACCCAAATAGGTTCAACGGCTTTTCAGAATTAATCTTCGTCAGCGAAGCGGTCGTACATCGTCAAGAGAGCGAAGCGAACGGTTCGTCAGTCGTCATTTAAGAAACCACAATATTCACCATACGTTTCGGTACAACGATTACTTTACGAATCGTTTTTCCGTCCGTATATTTCTGTACTTTTTCGTTGGCTAATGCTGCTTTTTCGATTTCATCCTTAGTTGCATCAGCAGGAAAATCAACTGTTGTACGAGTTTTTCCATTGATTGCAATTGGATAAGTGAAGCTATCTTCTTTCAAAAATTCAGCATTGAAAATAGGAAATTCAGCATCCATAACTGTTCCTACGTTTCCTAATTTATGCCAAATTTCTTCCGCCACGAAAGGCGCAAAAGGTGCTAATAAAACGGTCAATTGTTGTAAAACGGCTTTATTATTTGACTTTGCTGATTTTAAATCATTCACACAAACCATATAAGCACTTACACAAGTATTCAAAGAAAAACGCTCAATATCTTCTGTGATTTTCTTAATTGCAGTGTGTAATATTTTATTTTCTGCTTTTGTTGGTACTTTATCCGAAACCGCAAAGTTTCCGTTTTTATCAACAAATAAATTCCAGAATTTACGTAAGAATTTAGAAACGCCTTCGATTCCGTGCGTATTCCAAGGCTTTGATTGCTCAATTGGTCCTAAGAACATTTCGTACATACGGAAACAATCTGCACCGTATTTCTCTACCATCAAATCAGGATTCACCACATTATACTTCGATTTTGACATCTTTTCTACTGCGTGACCACAAATATATTTTCCTTCTTTATTGGTAACAAAAACCGCATTTTTATATTCAGGTCGCCATTCTTGAAAAGCTTCCATATCTAACATATCGTTATCAACAATATTCACATCGACATGAATCGGCGTAACGAATTGTTCACCACCTTTTTCTTGAACAACATCTGCTGAAATAAATAAAGGATGAATATATTCTTCTTCTAAATGCGAATTATCAATGATACCTTCTATTGCTTTATGTATTCTTTTGATAATGATATCAAAATTGAAATAATACTTACCAATTTCTTGTGTTGGAATAACTAATAAATTCCAACCTTCTTCATCATAACGAGCTTTTGATTCTTCCAAATAACGTTTTAAATCACTACTTGATTTAATCTCAATTGCTAATTTATGTTCAGGTAAAGCAAAATCGACATAACCTCCAGCAACAGGAAATTCATGTTGTACATCGATTTGATATTCCGCTAATTTTTCTTTGAATATTTTCTCCGCAAACTGTTCGTTCACACGATAAACAAAGTTTGAACGACCTTGAATCATTCCTTGATTAATCAACTTTTTGAACGGCTCATTTGTCGGAACTAATCCTTTATCAAATAAGACTTTGTGCCAAAAACGAGAATACATCAAGTGACCAACTGCGTGTTCTGTTCCACCAACATACAAATCTACATCTTGCCAATAATTCAAAGCATCTTTTCCTGCAAATGCTTCGTCATTATGTGCATCCATATAACGTAAGAAATACCAAGAAGAACCCGCAAAACCAGGCATTGTATCTGTTTCACGAATAGAACCATCTTCCAAATTTACCCAATTATCCAAACGAGCCAAAGGTGATTTTCCACCAGAAGCTGGTTTATAATCGTCGGTTTCTGGCAATTCTAATGGTAATTCAGATAATTCTAATGGAATCGAAATTTCATCTTTATATTTAATTGGAAAAGGTTCTCCCCAATATCTTTGGCGACTATAATTAGCATCACGCAAGCGATAATTGATTTTTCCTTTACCAATTTTTCTTTCTTCTGCGGCATCAATTGCTGCACGAATTGCTTCTTTAACTTCCATTCCATTCAAAAAATCAGAATTGATGATTTTTCCGATTTTATCATCATTCGTTGCACCTGGATAATCAGATTTATCAACGACTTCGATAATATCAATTCCAAATTTCGTAGCAAAACGTTCATCACGGTCATCATCACTTGGTACAGCCATAATTGCACCTGTTCCGTAATCCTTCAAAACATATTCTCCAATATAAATTGGAATCTGTGTATTGTTAAATGGATTAATTGCGTAAGCACCAGTAAAAGCGCCAGTTACATCTTTCGCTTCTGCCATTCGTTCAATTTCTGAACGAGCATTCACATAATCCAAATATTTATCAATTTCGGCTTGTTGAGCTGCTGTTGTGATTTCTTTTACCAAATCGTGTTCAGGCGCTAAAACCATAAAAGTTACCCCAAAAATAGTATCAGGTCGAGTTGTAAATACTTCAATTTTATCCGAACCATCAGCCAACTCAAAGAAAACAGTTGCTCCTTCAGAGCGACCAATCCAGTTACGCTGTTGCGCTTTCAAAGAATCTGTCCACTCTAAATTGTCCAAACTATTCAACATTCGCTCAGCGTAAGCGGTAATTCTCAAAGACCACTGCAACATTGCTCGACGCTCAACAGGATAACCGCCTCTTTCCGAAACGCCATCTTTTACTTCGTCATTTGCTAAAACAGTTCCCAATTCCTCACACCAATTTACATAGCCAACTTTACGATAAGCCAAGCGATAATTCATTAAAATATTATCTTGCTCCACTTCCGTCATTGCATTCCATTCGGCTGCTGTAAAGCTTTCTTCCTGTGTTGTTTCAGCATTTACAGTTGAATTACCTGCAGCTGAAAACTTAGCTTTTAAGCTGTCAATTGATTCCGCTTTATTTGTATCATTATCATAATAACTATCAAATAATTGCAAA
>CAZEOC010000062.1:0-12942 GCA_964513525.1 uncultured Saprospiraceae bacterium
TGAAGAAACAGTGATTTTACCGTAATGGATTCACTTCGGGGAGCATTATAAATATTACGTGAACTACAGATTAAAAGATCTGTAATTTATTGATTATCAAGATTATGCGTTTAGACGGTTTGAAAACCGCCTCTTTAGATACGAAAAGTTGAAAAAATATCTGAATCAATTAACTTTCTGTGTATTTTCTCAATATTGAACTATCTAAAGAGGCGGTTTTCAAACCGTCTAAACGCGGGATATTATAATTTTCAGAACCTTAGATTATAATTCAAAATTAATTTTAATCTGTAGTTCACGTTAAATAATAGACAGGATAATTTTGCCATTAAAAAATTATCCTGTTTAATATTTAACTTTATTAAAATCCTAAAGTTAATTTCTCTCCAACTTTTAATAATTTTTTGTCATTGTTGAAATTCACCAAAACTGGTTTTGTTCCAATTCCTTGAATAACTATTTTATCTGATTCTATTTCAATAAAAACATCTGTTATACTTTCAAAACTCAATTGAATACCTTCAATAGAAATAGCTGAAATATTGAAAATAAAATGTTTGCTGTCTTTTGAAATTGACTTAATATTATCGCCTTTTACTTCAAAGGAACATTTATTAATAAGCCAATTATTTAAAATAGGCGTTTCTGCATTTTCATTCAATCGACGATTATAAGATTGATATGGATAAATTATGGTAATAAAATCAAATGCTTTTTCTCCTGTTTTTCCAACGACTGACCATTGTTTGCCTCGTTTTCCGTCTGTTGTAAATGTATCCAAATCATTCAATTGATAAATATCACAACCTGTTGCATCAGGAAAATTTGACCGTAATAAATTTGGCGCTAATTCTTTGGTATAATGTCCTTGCCAAACCTGTTTATAAGTATGTGTACTATCCGATTTGAAATTATCTTTTACAATCCAAAAATCATTTTTCAGATAAATTACTTGTCGAGAATAGGCTACACCAATATTTTCAAAACCATCATGACTACCAGCAAAGAGGTCAAAATTTTCATTAGATTCCCAAGAAATTACACTTGGTTTTGGTAATTGTTTGAACTTTCCAAAACCACTTCCACCTTTATTTGATGTCCATTTTTTGCCTTGTAATTCATCATCAACTAAAGCTACATTTTTTACCATCGAGTTTTTGAATAAATCAAAATCCAATAAGGAATAACGAACTTGATAATTTGGTAAAATGGCGTGACCATTTGCTATTGCTTGAATTCCTAAAATATCGGCATGTTGATGGTCTGGCTTTTTATCATCAACGCCAGCACTAATTATCATCATATTATCATTCTTGTTCCAACCTTCTCGCATGATGTAATACGCTGTTTCTGGAAAATGTAAAGAGCCGTATGTTGGTCGCTTTCGCTCAATGGTTTTTAATCTATCGAGTTGTTCTTTTTGTAAAAACCAATAGATTTTTTCTTTGACTTTATCCGAAGCAAAATATCCAAATTCTGCATCATTAAACAATAAATAACCTAAAGTCATTGCTCCTGAAATATCATTTTTTTCTGCCCAAGGAATATTAGTATCATCTTGCAAAACTGGTGCAGATTTATCTGGATAAGCCACTTTTACCAAAGTTGTGAATAAGGTTTTGAGTTTACTTTCCCAAAGTTCGTCAACTTGAATTTCGCTGATGTTGGCTAATTGATAAACGTAAAAGAAGTTTTCAATATCGCTAATGTGATAATGAATGCTTCGTTCAAACTGAAAACCATCAGGATTTATTTCGGCATTCAAATGCTCTTCTAAGCGCAACATTGCTCTATCGTACCATTTTTCTGTGCCTTCAAAATCTCGGAATATAATCGCCAACATTGCTAAAGCTGAAACGCCTCGTGTTTGATGATTTCCTGATTTGAATTTTGAATTTCGTTCATACAGATGTGCACCATGTTGTAACAAAGTAGCAATTGTTGTCAATTGATTTTCGTCGGTATAAGTTGGTTCACCTAAAAACATATTGTGAATTCTTAACCAATTCAAAACCCGATAACCAGAGCGAAAAGCTTCGTAAACACCATTACCATCGTCAATTTTTTCATATTCTCCAGCTACTAATGCGGCATTTAAAGACAACATTTGATTCGTAAAGTATTCAATATATTTTGGGTCTTTTTCAGCTTGAAAATATAGAAAAGCAATATCGACCATCTTATGTTGACGAGCTAAATGTCGCAATGCATAAGCATTTACAGGTTTTCCATTTAGATAGTTAAATGGTAATTTCCAAGTTGTTGTACCATTGTATTTTCCAATATGGTCATTCGCTCGATTTTTATGCGTTTCTTGATTCGCATAAATTTTATTGGCGGAAGCCAAACGCTCAGAAACGGTTTGCCAATCATAAAAAAAGCGTTCTGAAAATTTTTCTTTAAAATAATTAGCTAATTCAGCTTCTGAAAATTTCTTCTTTTTAGAAATGTCTTTACGAACCTCTTTTTTTAGGTATTTATATAATTCGTCGTTTGGAATGACTTTATGAGTTGGTATATTTTGAGCAATTATTGTGGTAATAAATATAAGGTTGACGATAATAGTCGTTAGTGTTTTCATAATGATTTAATTGTCAATTGGAAAAATTCTAAAAATAAAACCCGTCATTCTGACCTAAATCGGAATGACGGGTTTCGTTTGAAATCTTATTTTGAAAAAAGTCTAATACATTAATTTCAGTTTCAAATTTTCTTCTACAATAATCTTTGCAGAATTTGTAAATTCATTATCTGAATGTGTATTGTTCTTTGCTCCCCAAAGTAAAGCAACTAATTTTACACGGTTATTTTTAAATACATTATTATTAATATCAACATTAATAATTCCTCTTGTATTCAATAAAATTCCGTTAGCTTCTTTTGCACCACAATTTGTAAATGTACTATTCGTCACCAAAAGATTTCCACCAATAGTTGACTCGTCATATCCACCTCTATAATAGTCGATTACATTAGAAGGAATATTATCAAAAGTACAATTATCAACAGTCAAAAACTCGGTGTTGTAATCTCCTTTATCATTTGTCTCCGCAGCTAACTCGATTCCATTTGCACAGTTTTTCAAACTTGTTCCTTTGAATGTAACTGCATCTGCAAAAGTTTCTTTGTAAGCTTTAAGTACAAATGCGAAAGCACTGATTTCACAATCAGAAACAGTCAAATTATATAAACTTGACATATTTTCTTTTAAGTTAGAAAAAGCATATTGCGTATTTCCACCAGTCAAAACTACATTTTCAATAGTTAAATTACCACGAGGATGAAATTCAAAAAGAGCTGTTTCTGCTGCACCAGCATAAACTAAATTAGCTTTAGTTGCTGCGTCTTTTGATTGAATTGTGATTGCTTTATTAATAACTAAAGATGCTGGAATAGAATAATCTCCAGTTGCCAAAGTGATAATATCACCACTTTTTGCTGCTTCTAATTTTGCTACCAAATCAGCAGTATTTGCTGCAGCATGTGTTTCTGGTGTTGTTTCAGGAGTTTCAGCAGAGAACCAATCTGGACCATATTTACTATAATCCAAAATCATTGGGTCTGTTCCTGCTTTTGTCATTGCACCAATAGAATTATCGCTGCTTCTTGCATTTCCAAAGATATCTGTTTCGATTGTTTCAAAATCAAAACCTGCATAAATCGGCATTTCTTCAATTCCAGTTGCTGCATAAATATTCTCTCCAACTTCTTTCAAGTCGAATGATTTCGCTTCCAAACCTTCTTGTGCTTTGAATGCTGTACCTTGATTATTGATTACATTATTATTAAAAGTAATTCCATCAATTTTATCATGTTCTACAATCGGCATTGCATCACCTTCTTTATTATAAATTACATTATTTGCAACTATCATTCTTTCAGGAGTTGCTGAACGAATTTCTGATTTTGGTAAAACATCCGCTTGACTGATGTTCGTACCAACACCAAATTGCAAAGGAGAAGGACAGTTTACCCAAGTATTATAAGCAACTACAACATCAGTTACTTGATTGTAACGATTTTGAGGTGACTTTGGAATTCCATTCATTACGGCTAAAGGACTTCTAAAGTTTTGACCTTGTAAATTGTAAAAATAGTTATTTGTTACCCAGTGTCCAGTATTAATTAAGCGGATTCCACCAACATTTTGATTACCTTCTCCGATGAAATAATTTCCATCAATTGTACAGTAATTTCCGTGACGAGTCACTAAAGAACCTTCACTTTTGTAGAATACATTATTACGGAAAGTATTATAATTTGTCTTACTTGAAATTACTTCAACTTCACCATTACAACGTTCAAATAAGTTGTTAGAAATATTTGTATAACTTGGCGACATTGAACTATAACTGTCTCCTAACTGAATCGTTTCCGCTTTTGGTCCACCTTTTCTTGGTCTTGGGCCAAAGTGATTATGAATGATTTGGTGGTGATTATTAATATTTTGATTTCCTTTGATATCAACTCTCATAGTTGGTCCTTCATTCGACTTTCCTGCCAAATAACAGTGACTCATTTCGTTGTTTCTACCATAAAATTCTACCCAATGATCTTTTCTATCTCGTCTCATTTGGTTGAAATCTTTAATTACACAGTTCGTGAATTTACAGTTGTAAGCTAAAGTATCTGTAGAAATTTTAAATTGGATAAGGTTTCTAGTTGGCGTATAACCATTTCTGAAATGTAAACCACTAACTGTCAAATATTCTCCACCAAAAACTAAGTTTGATTCTCCTTCGATGAAAACTTCACCTGCAGTTTCTGCACGCAAAACGATTGGAGCGTCAGCAGTTCCGTGACCGTAAAATTTGATTTGTACATTTTCCCAAACACCATTTGCAAGTATAATTTCGCTACCTGGTTCAGCATTTGTAATGGCATTTTCTAATTCTTCAGCATTATTCACAGTTGTACTTTCTCCTGTCGAAACGCCTTTACAGCCAATCAATGAAATGATTAGACTTAAAATAATAATGGTTTTAATTCTCATGTTAGTTACTATCTTTTTATCAATAAAAATAAAGTAGGTAAGGGAAACATTTGTGTACCAAACATTCCCTTACCTTAAATTTGTATTTCAATTTTGATAGTGCTAAAGATATTCAAGTAAACTTGAATGTTCCAAAAGTAGGAATTTAAGATGAAAGTTTAAAGTTCTTTGATTTTTTTAAGAATAAACTGTTTGAAATTTAACGATTGTAAAAAAATCTATTTTAAAAAGATGAAATATGGTTTACCATAAAGGCTACAAATCAATTTTAGGTTTAAATACCCGAACACAATTAATCATTTTTCTCACTTAATCTTTTTCTGATTTTAGATAAACCGACCGCAGTCAAACCTAAATAAGATGCAATTAAATATTGAGGAACACGCTGAAACAAAGTTGGGCGTTTGCGCATCAATCGTAAATATCTATCTTCATTAGATAGTACAGAATTATTAGAATAATTAATTAAAACAGCTAAATGGCGTTCCTCTAAGAATTTTCTCCCGAAGTGTTCTAAAGCGTGTGATTTCTTCAAAATCTCTTCAAAATCGTTTTTTTGAACACTAATAATAATAGAATCTTCGGTTGCTCGCATATAGCCTTTTGCCGTTTTTCCAGTCAAATAACTATAGTAATCCGTGAAAATATCATTCTCTGTAAAGAACTCAATGACTTTTTCCTCTCCGTCTATCATTGCATACAAAACGACACAACCTTTCTGCATGAAATACAATCGGTCAACTATTTTACCTTCTTCACTTAACAGGACACCTTTCTTAATTTTTTCTTTGATATAATATTGAAAAGCAAATTCAAATTCACTATTGCTAACATTGCTATAGCTTAATATTTTATTCTTTAGTGCTAACATGGTTGGTGGTTTAATTAATCCTTCTGATAATTGTAAATATAGGAAAAGGCAAATAATATATTCCTAAGGAAAGAAGTATAGATTTACTTTTTTATTATTTATAAATAACTACTTATTAGTGTTCTAATAAAGAAAATAAGCTTGTATTTAGCCGTTTCTGGCACAATATCTAAAAATTTTGAACTTATTGTTTAAAAAAAATAGCATAACTTTGTATTAGATAAAAATAAGAAATGTTATGGAAAATAAGACAATAAGAACGACAATTTATAATGATATTTTTTTAATCATATTAGGTGCAATGTTAATTTCAATTGCAGCTCAACTACCATTATCTGTTCCTGTATTACCGACAGAAGTTCCAGGAACTTGGCAAACATTTGTTGTTTTAGTTTTTGCTTTTGTGATGAGTAGAAACGTTGGGATTTTAGCAGTTTTACTTTATTTATTAGCAGGGACTTTAGGTTTGCCTGTTTTTGCAGAAAGTTCAAGCGGAATCGGTGTTTTATTCGGAAAAACTGGTGGCTACTTATTTAGTTTCTTAATTGGAGCAGGTATCGTTGGTCATTTTAGTAAGCATAAAAGATGGAATCAAAATTTTGCTCAAATCCTTTTATTAATGTTACTTGGGACAGCAGCAGTATTAATTTTTGGTACACTTGTATTAGGATGTTTCATTGGGTTTAAAGATGGAATTACTTATGGATTATTGCCTTTTATGTTAGGTGCTACAATCAAAATAGTTTTAGGTGCAGCTTTCGTTTGGTTCGCCAAATAAGTTATTCATAGATTCTTAAAACATGGAATCTTTCATATTATTTCAGTTTTCTATGTTGTCGTGTTATTTACCAGATAATACGACAACATATTTTTTTAGAACTAAAAAGCTATCATTTCAACTTTAATCTCCAGCTACAAAAAATATCATTTTCCAACCTTCATCTCGTACAGTTGCAAAGCCAGCACGATAATCAATTGCTGAACGGAAGAATTTCCCCCAAACATAACCAGTTTCTCCATCTGCCATTTCTATTTTCATCCAATCATGTGTCTCTTTTCCAATTTTTTGAGATCGACTATCAAAAGGTTTATCATAAGCAATCGCTCGAACAACTTCATGCGTCAATTGTCGGACTAACTTCGCTTTTAGATTAGGTGCAGATCGAATATTTACCTTTTCTCCTATGATAGTTCCAAATTCAAAATAATCATATTCATCAGGGAAATTCGTAAAAACATAAGGTGTGAAATAAGCATTTGAATTTTCTTTATTGAAAGTTCCTCCAAGTGTAATTGTTGTTTTTAAAACGTCCCAAAGCATAGATTTTTCAGGATTTAAATCTAAATCCCAAAAAGTAATAAAATTATCAAAGCCATTATCATCACCAAAACTTACTTTAATATCATTCGCAATAAATGGTTTCAATCCCTCAACATTTTTATTATTAATTACAATTAGTAATTCGTCCAAAAAATTACGAAGTGTTTTGTTTTGTTTTGATTCATTGACTGGTAAAACCTGAGCAGGTTGAAAAACCAATTTTGATTTATCATAATCTGTCAGCCCTGTTTTATTCTCTTTTGGTGTTTCTTGAATCGATTGTTCTGACAATTCAGTCTGTTCTATTTCGGTTTGTTGTACTTCTTGTTCCGCCTTTTCTTGACAAGCAACAAAAGCAACTAAGATGAATAAGTAAAATATCTTTTTCATATTGGTATTTTATATATTAATTTTTTAACAATACGAATTTATTGATAATCGAACGATTCACAAAATAGAAAGCAACTTAGAATGATTAATTTTCGTTTTATTTGCATATCAAAACAACTAAAGAATGAAAAATTTTACTAAAACAATCTTAGCGTTTACTTTCCTTTTTTTAACAGCATTTATAGCAAATGCGACACATAATCGAGCAGGGCTTATTACCTTTCAACAAATAGGAGTGCTAACTTTTGAGGTGACTTGTACAACCTACACCAAAGCCAGTAGTTTACCAGCCGATAGAGATAGTTTGATGTTCAATTGGGGCGATGGAACTTCGGAATTTGTTACTCGTTCTAATGGGAATGGTACTATTTTGAATAATGATATAAAACTTAATATTTATACAAAAACGCATACTTTTACAAACGCTGGTCAATTCACAGTAGCAATGACAGATCCAAATCGGAATGGTGGCATTTTGAATGTCAATCCACCAAACTCTGATCAAGTTCCTTTCCATATAGAAACAACTTTAGAAGTATTTCAATCTACCTCTCAAAGTATGAATAATTCACCTATTGTATTGCAATCACCAGTTGATGTTGCTTATCAAGGACAAGTTTTTAAATACACACCAAATGCTTTTGATGTAGAAGGAGATAGTATTGCATATGCATTGACGGTTCCTTTGAATAGCGTCGGAACGCCAGTAACAAATTATACTTTTCCACATGATTACGATAATCAAATCTATTCTTTTGATGAAACAACTGGAGTTTACACTTGGACAACACCACAAACTTGTGGCGAATACAATTTAGCAATTCTGATAAAAGAGTATCGAGGAGGTGTATTGATTAGTACAATTATTCAAGATATGCAAATCACAGTAAAATGCTTAAATAATAGAGTGCCAACAGTTTCTACGACTTTAGCTGCGGATGAAATTTGTGTATTTGCAGGAGAAACGATTAGTTTTGATATTATTACAAATGATTTGGATGCAGGACAACAAAATATACTTACAGTAACTGGAGGACCTTTTGTTACTCAAAATCCTGCACAATTAATAGGTGGAAATAATTATCAAACCTTACCATCTACTAATCAATTTACATGGCAAACGAATTGTAATCATATCAGAAAAGAATCATATCAAATTGTATTTAAAGCACAAGATGATTTTGAAGGTCTTATTGGCGGCGTTGATTTAAAAGTGATTAGAATACATGTCATTCCGACTTTGCCAGAAAATGTACAAACCAATGTACAGCCGACGCAAATTGAATTGACTTGGGATAATCTTTACTCTTGCGACTCTTCTACGAATTTTAATAGTTTTTCAATTTGGCGACAAGAATGTACAAACACTTTAGCAGTTGATAGTTGTGTAATAAATTTAGGAATAGAGAATTATGCTTTAATTGCTAATAATGTATCGACTTTAGCACCAAATGGTTCTGGGAGTTATTACTATTTAGATACAGATATTGAAAACGGAAAAACTTATTGTTACCGAGTTTTAGCAGATTTTGGTTTTGATTTTTCAGTCAGTACCAATTCGATTATTAATAATAATATTAAGATTAATTATTATCCAAATCCTATTCAAAGGGGTAATTTATTGAATATTGATGTGACAGAAGATGTCAATGATTTAACTTTTGAAATACATAATTTATTAGGACAAAAAATTGATGCTGGTATAATAAGAATTGAAAATCAAACAGCCAGAATAGAAATGCCACAACAAGAAAGTATTTATATCATTTCACTTTTTGAAGCAAAACAAAAAGTAAAATCGTTTAAAGTAATCGTGAAAGACTAAAATAAACGTTACAACATAAAAAGTTGAAATTACAAATTGTGATTTCAACTTTTTTTTATCCTTAAGCAATCTATAAATAGGCAACTAACACAATTCATTTTACGTTTTAGTAAAAAAGTTATGAATAAAAATGATATTTTTCATTTTATTAAAACTCAATACTCTAAATTGAGTTTTCATTGAGTAGCAACTCAGAGCGCCCAGAAATCATAAAACACAAAAACTATGAAGATATTTATTAAAACGTTATTAACAGTAATCGGTTTATTTCTAATTACGGCTGCTAATGCGACACACAATCGGGCAGGAGAAATTACTTATCGTCAAACAGGACCTTTAACTTTTGAGGTTACTTGTACGACTTATACGAAGACAAGTAGTGTACCCGCAGATAGAGATAGTTTGGAATTTAATTGGGGCGATCAATCAAGTGAATTTGTGAGTCGATCTAATGGAAATGGCAACGGTCTACAATTAGATAATGATGTTAAATTTAATATTTATATAGCGACGCATACTTATGCTGGTCGAGGACAATTTACAATTTCGATGAATGACCCGAATCGAAATGGTGGTGTTTTGAATGTGAATCCGCCGAATTCTGATCAAGTTCCTTTTCATATAGAAACAACTTTACAGATACTTCAACCTTCCTTTCAGGGTACGAATAATTCGCCGATATTATTACAACCTCCGATTGATATAGCTTTTCAAAATCAGGTGTTTAAACATACACCGAATGCTTTTGATATTGATGGAGATAGTATTGCTTACGAATTAATTGTGCCTTTACAAAGTCAAGGAGTTCCAGTAACGAATTATACTTATCCTCATGATTATGACAATCAACTCTTTTCTTTTGACGAAATAACGGGTGAATATATATGGCTTACGCCACAAACTTGTGGTGAATATAATTTAGCAATTTTGATAAAAGAATATCGAGCTGGTTCATTGATTAGTACGATTATTCGAGATATGCAGATTACGGTTCGTTGTTTGAATAATCGTCCACCTGTAATAGAACCAGTTGATGAAATTTGTGTAATTGCTGGAGAAACTGTCAATTTTGATGTAATTGCAACGGATCAAGATGTTGGACAGCAAGTAATTGTTACCGCAACTGGAGGACCTTTAATTATTCAAAGTCCTGCACAATTATTAGGGGCAACAGGTTATCAAACGCCACCTACAAGTAATCAATTTGTATGGCAAACGAATTGTGATCACATTAGGCGACAGCCGTATCAAGTAGTGCTGAAAGCTCAAGATGATTTTCAAGGAACAAGCGGAGCAGTTGATTTAAAAGTAGTTTTAATAACCGTGGTCGGTCCACCGCCAGAAGATGTACAAGCAGAAGCCTTATCTGGAACGGTTGCCGTTACTTGGGAGAATCCTTATGCTTGTGATACGTTAGGGCGATTTGATGGTTTTTCGGTTTGGCGAAGAGAAGGCAGTAATCCTTTTTTAATTGATACTTGTGAAGTTGGTCTGGCAGGAAAAGGATATACTAAAATTGCGGATAATGTGTTGAATTTAGCACCTGATGGTTCTGGTCGATATTATTATTTAGATACAGAAGTAGAAAGTGCAAAGTTTTATTGTTACCGAATATTAGGAAATTTTGCTGATTTGAATACAGCTGGTTTACCAGCCAACTTTGTAGAATCTTTGGCTTCTGATGAAGCTTGTGTTCAATTGAATCGAGATTTACCATTAATTACAAATGTTACGGTTGATATAACCAATCCAGCAGTTGGAGAAATGGAAATTCGTTGGTCAAAACCAGTAGCAGAAGATTTGGATACGATTCAAAATCCACCACCTTATCAGTATGTCTTATATCGTTCTGATGGATTTTCGATTGGCGCGACAACAGCTGTGATTACTTATACGGCAAATACTTATTGGGAAGCAAACGACACAACTTTCTTGGATACGAATTTGGATACAGAAGGAACGCCTTATGTATATGAAGTAGAATTTATTTCAAATGGAAATATATTAGGAACAGGTAGAGAAGCTTCTTCTGTTTATTTATCGGTTATTTCAACGGATCAACTAAATATTTTATCTTGGAATGAAAATGTTGGTTGGGATAATACGACTTATGAAGTATATGAGAAACCACCTGGGCAGACAAATTTCACTTTGGCAGCAACGGTTACAGAACAAAGTTATAGAGATGATAGCCTGACGAATGGATTAGAGTATTGTTATTATATCAGAAGTATTGGTGAATATAATATTCCAGGTATTGCAGATCCTTTATTGAACTTATCACAAGAAGTTTGTGGTACGCCAATAGATACTGTTCCGCCTTGTTCTCCATTCCTAACCGTTATGAATGATTGTGATGTAATCGATCCAATATCAGTAGATTTTATTAATAATTTGTCATGGACGAATCCAAATGAAACTTGTGTAGAAACGAATGATGTGTTTCAATACAATGTTTATTATGCAGAAGATCCAAGTGCAAACTTTACACTAATAGAAACCTTGAATGGTGGAGCTACGGATACACTTTATGACCATGATTTAGGCTTCACAGTAGCAGGCTGTTATTATGTAACAGCAATTGATACAGTAGGAAATGAAAGTCAACCAAGTAATATTATTTGTAAAGATAATTGTCCAGATTATCGTTTACCGAATGTATTTACACCGAATAATGATGGAGCGAATGATTTATTTAAGCCATTCCCATATCGATTTGTTGATAGAATTGAAATTCAAATTTTCAATCGTTGGGGAGGATTAGTATTTGAATCTACAAATCCAGAAATAGATTGGAACGGAACGAATTTATCAGGCGAAGCTTTGGGTGAAGGTGCTTATTTTTATAAATGTAAAGTATATGAATTAGTTAATAATCCAGATGCTGTACCAATTGAATTAGAAGGATATATTCAATTAATAAGAGGAAAGTAATAAATAAAAAAGTCCGTTTCGTAATAATATGTGAAACGGACAATTCTCAAACAATAAATATAAGGCAACATTTTGCCTATATTATTATAATTAAAAAGACAAGCACAATTAATATAGGTTGCTTGAAAAAGGACTGAAAGCTATTATTTAGTTTTCAGTCCTTTTTGTTTAGAGAAAGTAATCACGGAAACAGTGCTTATTTCTTTCCAATGCTTAATTTAAAATAGAATTTGTTATTGCATTTTATTTTGCGATTTTTGTAAAACCATATTTGAGTTAATTGTAATTTCCATTTTGTAATGGATTGATTAATAAATCGCAATTAATGAATAACAAATTTATACTGCTATGTCGCTCGAAACGAATATTATATTAAACGGTCAAGATTTGACAATTTCGCAAGTTATGCGAGTTGCGACCAAATACACCAAAGTTGAAATCTCAACTGATGCCTTAGAAAATGTTTTAGAAAGTCGAAATTTTATTGTTAATCAAGTTGAATTAGGTAATATCGTTTACGGTGTAACGACTGGTTTTGGTATTAATGCGGATAAAGTTATTGCTCGCAAAGATGCCGCTCAATTACAACGAAATTTATTGTTATCACA
>CAZEOC010000063.1:0-12901 GCA_964513525.1 uncultured Saprospiraceae bacterium
TGTCAACTCTGATGAGCGTCAGTGGACTTGGATGGATGAAGGATTAAATTCTTTTTTACAATATTTAGCAGAACAAGAATGGGAAAGAGGTTATCCATCTCGTCGTGGTCCAGCTTGGAAAATTGCGCCTTACATGGCAGGAAACAAAGATTTCATTTCTCCAATTATGACGAACTCTGAATCTATTTTTCAATTTGGAAATAATGCTTACGGAAAACCAGCTACTGCTTTAAATATTTTAAGAGAAACAGTAATGGGAAGAGAAGCATTTGACCATGCATTCAAAACCTATTCTCAACGTTGGATGTTTAAGCATCCGACTCCAGCAGACTTCTTCCGTTCAATGGAAGATGCATCGGGAATTGATTTAGATTGGTTTTGGAGAGGTTGGTTTTATACAACTGAAAATGTAGATATTTCAATTAAAGATGTAAAGTGGTATAATTTAGATAGTCAAAATCCAGATGTAGAAAATGCAATTTCTCGCAAACAAGCAGAAAAGAATTACATTAGTGATATTAGAAATAAAGAAGAAGTTAAGCAAACAATTACGGAGATAGATACAAAGACAGTTGACTTCTATACAAACTATGATCGTTATGGTGTTTTGAATTTGGATAGAACTGAATATAAAAAATACTATGATAATCTGGATGAAGATGAAAAAGCATTATTAAATGCTGGGTACCAATTTTATCAAATTACATTTGAGAATGTTGGAGGTTTAGTTATGCCTTTAATTGTTGAGTTTGAATATACAGATGGAACAAAAGAGGTTAGACAAATTCCTGCTGAGATTTGGAAAATGTTACCACATAAAGAAGTAACAAAAGTATTCGTTACAAAAAAGGAAGTAAAACAAATCACATTAGATCCGTATTTAGAAACAGCAGATACTGATGTGAGTAATAATTATTTCCCACCACGTCAACAGTTGAATCGTTTTGAATTGTATCAACAAAAAGAAAGACGTAAAAGAGAAAATCCAATGCAACGTGCAAACCGTGATAAAAACTAATCTTAATATTTAGTTTATTTCATATTAAAAAATCCCATCTAAAAAATTAGATGGGATTTTTTATTGTCAACTTGAAACTCAATTAAGTATTATAGTATTTCATTTTTTTAATATTTCACTTGTAAAGTAATAACATAAAGAATCAATAAACTCCTCTCCTATTTTACGATATACTTTCAAGCATAATAATTTTGTATTTACAAATACAGATATATATATAACTAAATAATATTTTATTAAACATAAAAAATCCTATCTAAGATAACTCAGATAGGATTTTTATAGAATATTAAAAAAGGTAATGATTACTCACCAGCTTCTTCTTCTTCCATCATTTCTTCAACTTCCTCTTCTACAGCTTCAACTGCATCTTGAGTTGCTTCTTCTACAGCCTCAACTGCTTCTTGTGCTGCTTCTTCTACTTGCTCAACTGCTTCTTGTACTGCATCTGCTGCTGAATCTGCTGCAGTTTCAGCTTCTGCACATGAAGTCATAAAAGCTACTAACGCTACTGCTACTAATAAAGACATTAATTTTTTCATAATAATAGATAGTTTAATACTAAAGTTTAATAATTAATTTTTTATGTAAAATTGAATTTTCAATTCATAGAATGAACATCATTTTCTCAATTACAACACTTAGTCGAACGATAAAGTCATTAATCACAGCAAAGCTCATTTTTTTTAAAAGTTTTTTTTATCTAACTTAATCCTAATCACAGAATTACTGTTATAGAAAAAGGGATTTAGAATTAAAAACTCAAATAAATAATTTTTCACTATATATAAGATATTAATAACCAAAACTTAAAGCTAAAAAACCAATCAATGTTATCACATAAAGAGTTAGAAAGACTCACAGAAGCCGCAAAAAAAATTATTAAAAAAACTGCAAAATTTATTTTCAATGAATATGGAAATGTTTCAGAAAATAAAATCGAATACAAAGGCTTGAATGATTTGGTAAGTTATGTAGATAAAACCGCAGAGGAAATATTAGTAAAGGAATTAGGTGCTATATTTCCTCAAGCTACCTTTATTACAGAAGAATCAACTATCGAAAATCAGAAAAGCGAATATATGTGGATAATTGACCCGCTTGATGGAACAACCAATTTTTTACATAATATTCCACACTTTTCTGTGAGTATTGCATTAGTACATAAAAATGAACCGATAATTGGAATTGTTCATGATATTACTCGAGACGAATGTTTTTGGGCTTTCAAAAATGGTGGTTCATTTATTAATGATAAAAAAATAGAAGTTAGCCAATCTAAAGAATTATTAACTTCAGTATTAGGAATGGGTTTTCCGTATAGACGTTATACGAATATGAAAGCAGTTGCAGAATCCTTAGAATATTTTTTACAAAATACTCGTGGCTTACGTAGAATTGGTTCAGCAGCTTTGGATTTAGCTTATGTTGCAGCAGGAAGATTAGATGCTTTTTATGAAGTCAACCTAAGTGCTTGGGATGTTGCTGGTGGAATCATAATAGTAAGAGAAGCAGGTGGAAAAGTTCAAGATTTTGCTGGTGGTGATAATGCACTTTTCGGAATGGAAATCATTGCTTCGAATTCTAATATCATAGATGAACTTAGAACTAAAATCCGAGAATTCTATATTGATTAAATAAATTTGAGACCGCTTTGCTTTGAGATTATAGATATTTAAGTTGAAAGTAATTTTTATAAATCTCACTTCTAATTTTCTTTGGTAAAGAAAATCAAGTCTTTCAGCGAAAAAATAAATAAACTACTATTCATTCTATTACTTTTGATGTTATAATTTGTCATTCATAATTTATATCAACCGATGAAAATTTTAGAAAACATATATATCGCAATCGAATCAATACGCTCCAATTTTTTGAGAGCAGCATTGACCTTTCTAATTATTGCAATTGGAATTATGGCTTTGGTTGGTATCTTAACAGCATTGGATAGTGTTTATGCTTCTCTGAATTCTAACCTATCAAATATGGGAGCGAACTCTTTCAATATTGTTCCGTCTGGTCAAGGTATTCGAGGTGGCGGACCAAGAAATAGAAATAAAGTTGGAAAATCAATTAGTTATAAAGATGCGATTAGTTTCAAAGAAAGATTAGAATTCCCAGCAATGGTTTCTGTATCTGCGATGGGGACAAATTTAGCAACAGTCAAGAATGGTCAAGAGGAAACTAATCCAAATGTTATCGTTTATGGAAGTGATGAAAATTATTTAGAAGTTGCTGGTTATGAAATTGAAATGGGGAGAAACTTTACCAATACAGAAATTGAAAATGGACAAAGTGTAGTCATCATTGGGCAAGATATAGTTAATCTACTATTTGAAGAAAAGATGGAAAAAGCATTAGATGCTGTAATTTCCATAAGAAATATAAAATATCGAATTATTGGAATTTTGAAATCCAAAGGTTCTTCGATGTCGCAAAGTGGCGATAAGATTGTCATGATGCCTTTGATAAATGTAAAACGATATTATGGAACTCAAACCGATTCATATAATATCACTGTTGCGGTAAAAGATGCAATTGATATGGAAGCAGCGGAAGCAGCTACAATAGCAAGTTTTAGAAATATTCGCCAATTGAAAATCGGAGAAGAAAATAATTTCGATATACAGAAAAGCGATAGTTTATTTAATCTCCTAGAAGAAAATACAGCAACTTTACGATTAGCAACTATTTTGATTGGTTTGATTACTTTGCTCGGTGCAGCAATTGGTCTGATGAATATTATGCTGGTTTCCGTGACCGAACGTACACGTGAAATCGGAATTCGAAAAGCATTGGGCGCAAGTAGCAAAGCAATTTTATCTCAGTTTCTAACAGAAGCCGTTGTGATTTGTCAAATGGGCGGAATCATTGGAATCATTTTAGGAATTGCAATCGGTAATGCCGTTTCATTTGCAACTGGCGGTTCATTCATTATTCCTTGGCTTTGGATGATTTTAGGTGTCGTTGTTTGTTTAATCGTTGGTTTGATTTCAGGAATTTATCCAGCCATGAAAGCTGCAGAACTTGACCCGATTGAAGCTTTGCGATATGAATAGTTTTTTTAATGATGAATTATAAATAATGAATCTTGATGAATTTTACCACGAGAAAAAATAATTCAATAAAACGGCTTTCGCCGAATAGTTGCACTCACCAATCTTTTGGCAATCTGCGTTTTATGGTTTCAAAGCTTTAGATAAAGTTCAGCTACAATACTTTGTTTTACAATTGAGCATTAATATATCTTAACACTGAAACTATTTCAAAAAAGTCATTACTTCACTTTTAGTGAGGTAATGACTTTTTTGAAGTTTATTTGTCGTTCGGCGACTTTGTGTTCGCCTGTCGACTACGACTTGTAATAGATGCAGGCGAACAAAAAAGTCGCCCGTCATCATAGAAAATCTTAAGTTGACGACATTCCACTAAAAGTGAGGTAATGACTTTTCTACTTTCTGATAAGTTTGATAAAAGTTGAGTGCTAATCTATTAGGTACAAAGTTTTCCAATGAAAACAGAACTTAGTAACTTCATTCGTAGCATATCGGTCGGTGAGTGCTATTATTGGCGAAAGCCATTTTATTTATAAAATCTTAATACTTTTCGATTTCGACCTAATAGGAAATTTATTTTTATCTTATAAAAAAAATCACCTAATAGGTTGAAGTTCTTTATTCTCGAATAGTCGAATTTATTAGGTTCGTCTCCTTTAAATATCAAATGACTTACATTACCATTTATTAAATCGATTGAAAATTAAAAAGAATCAAACACTATTATTCTAATAACAATGTCTTCAATTCTTCCCTTTTCATTTCATGCTTTCCTTCAAACATTTCAAATTTGCCATCTGGAAAAACTTTTAGAAAAGCTTGCTCAAATTTTGGTACATTTTCACCATTGAAAAATTCATCTTCATCTCCTAATAAACAATGCACTTTTGAATCAGATTTTCTAAAATCAAAATCTTGTGCAGTCAATTCATAACCTAACATTCCGGCATAAGCGATAAATATATCGAATGGAATTTTATTTTTATGAAGCCAACGAGAAGCAGTCGCTACACCTTGAGAAAATCCTAAAACGATTAATTCTATATTTGAGAAATCAACAGTTTTCATTTCTGCTTCAAAAACAGTTTGAATATAATGTAGTTGATTTGCCAAATCAATTTCTCTATCTTCTTTCGTCATCCAGGAAGCTCCTACCCTTTTGTGTCCAGCTAAATAGAATTTCGATAAACCTTGTGGTGCAACAACATATGTTGTTTCGGGGTTTAGAATATCAAAACGACGAATGAAATACTTTGCTAATTGTCCGTAACCATGAAATGTAATCACAACAGTTTTTGTATTTTCATTAAGAGAACCATAAGTTTCATAAGTAGCCGATAAAGTCAATTCAATCGTTTTCATAAAGTGTTTATTAAATTCGTAACTTTGATAATTCAAAGTTAGATAAAAGTATTAAAAGTTTATAGTTCACAATTCATAGTTCAAAAAGATGCAATTAAGAAGCGAAAGTTTAGTAAAAAAGTACGGAAATAGAACAGTAGTAAAAGGAGTTTCTTTAGAAGTAAATCAAGGAGAAATTGTGGGTTTACTTGGACCAAACGGTGCAGGAAAAACAACGACTTTTTATATGACGGTTGGTTTTGTGAATCCAAATCAAGGAAAAGTTTATTTAAACAATGAAGAAATCACAGACTTACCAATGTATCAACGAGCGAGAAAAGGAATTAGTTATTTGCCTCAAGAAGCTTCTGTTTTTCGTAAGTTGAGTGTAGAAAATAATATCAAAGCAGTTTTAGAAATGACTGACTTATCTAAAGAGGAACAAAGAGACCGATTAGAAAATCTGATTTCGGAATTTAGTTTAGAAAAGGTTCGCAAAAGTCACGGAGATACACTTTCGGGAGGAGAACGTCGTCGGACTGAAATTGCACGAGCTTTGGCGGTTTCTCCAAACTTCATTTTATTAGATGAACCTTTTGCTGGAATTGACCCGATTGCGGTTGAAGATATTCAATACATTGTTGCTAAACTAAAAACTAAAAATATCGGAATCTTAATCACTGACCACAATGTACAAGAAACACTTTCTATTACAGATAGAGCTTATTTGATGTTTGAGGGAAATATCTTGAAAGCTGGAACAGCTGAAGAGTTGGCCGCAGATGAAATGGTTCGTAAAGTTTATTTAGGAAAGAATTTTGAATTGCGTCGTAAGAAGATTGAGGTATAAATTTAATAGCGGTCAGAACGCTTTGCTATCAATTGTCAGAATACTAAAGTATTTAGAATAGACTTTATCTAATTTCTGTCGGTTAATAAGAAAATAATCAAACTGCTTCATAATGAGATTTGAAGTGATAAATCCAATTTTTACTGAATATTTAACAGAAATAGTGTTTCAAACTATTAAACCAAATATATTTAAATCAAATTCATTTATTTTTAATATTTTGATTTAAATATCAAAACAATAAGATTTAAAATACAAATATATTCAAATAAGAACCAAATATATTTACATACAAGTTTTCGACTTATTAACAATTGCATTTTTAACTACTTATAAGTCCTTGAAAACTAAGTTTTTCGGTTTTTCGTAAAAAGCTTATTCTAAACAAAAAGTGTGTATAAGTTCGTTGATATCTTAAAACTTATACACAGATACTAACAATTCCGTTTGGAAAAGAATGATTTTGATTTGTGAACATCAATTTTCGTGGATAACTCACACCCTTTTCCACAAATATCCACAGGTTTTTAGAAGTGAACAATGAGAAAGTTATTCCGTCGATAAGTTATACAGCAAATGTGAATAACGATATAAAGCCTTCTAAATCAATAAATATTAGGTGTTAACTCCTTGTGGAAAACTGTTTACAATTCCTTAACATCAGAAAATCAAAATAAATTGATAATAATTTACTCACGTATTAACACTACTGATGATGAGGGACTTTTTTTAAAAAATTTAATAATAATATTATAATAGGACATTAAGATTAAAAAAATGTGGAACAAACAAATTCATTTGTTTTCTAAAATTTTGTGAATTTAAAGTGTCTTTATCCACAAGTTTTTCTTCAATTTTCTGATTTTTCCTAATTTTCCGCTCCGATTACTTACTTATTCACAAAAGCTGTGGATAAATCAAGGAATGATTCTAAATTTTCAAAATTAATAAGCTCTATTTTAAGCGATATATTCGACCTATCTGATAAGTTATCAAGCAAACTTATTTCTAAACGATTCTCAGGGCTTAAAATGAATATTATAGCCTTGTAGCTATACTTCTCCACATTTTCGGTTGATTATATTGAAAAATGACTGATTTTGAGTCAAATTCAAGCTAATAGCGTTAGTTATCCACATTTTTTGTTGATAACTAACGCCGTTTTTTGATTTTTAGAGAAATTTTTCAAGAATTAGAGAAAAAGATGGGAAGCATTAAAAATTCAATTGATTATTTAGAAGATTCAATCTTCACAAAACCGATAAATGGGGATAATATTTTTAATTTCCTTGATTTCATATCTAAAAAGCCTGTTTAGAACTGTCTAAAACCAAGATTTGAAAACTTAATGACGTCAAATTAAAAACTCTAATAATAAGAAAACACAGATGTCTCAAATTTCTAAAACAGAATTCTAATTTTAAATCAATCTAAACAAGTATTTTTCTTTGCTTATGAACTAACTTTGTGATTATTGTTGGGTTTACTATTTATTCACAGTTATTGTGAATAAGTAAAATTTATAAAAGTAATTTTCAAAATGACGGAAATAAAGACATTGAAGGGATTAACAATTGCTCGCCCGGTAAGAGTTTGGTTAATAATTGGTTTAGTGATGGTTTTCTTTCAAGTTGTAATTGGTGGAATTACTCGGTTGACGGGTTCTGGATTATCTATTACTAAATGGGAAATTGTAACGGGGACTTTACCGCCAATGAATGAAACTGTTTGGGAAAGTGAATTTGAGAAATATAAAGCAACGCCGCAATATCAAAAGATAAATGCAGGAATGTCTATGTCCGATTTTAAGTTTATTTATTTTTGGGAATATTTTCATAGACTTTGGGCAAGAACGATGGGTTTTGTCTTTGCGATTCCATTTTTCATTTTTTGGAGAAAAGGCTGGTTACCAAAACCGTTAATGAAACGACTCGGAATAGTTGTGCTGATGGCAGCAATTGTTGCCTCTTTTGGTTGGATAATGGTAGCTTCTGGATTAGAGAATCGCCCTTGGGTGAATGCTTATAAACTCACTTTGCACTTATCTTTAGCTTTTGTACTGTTTTCCTACCTTTTATGGACAACTTTCCACACTTTTAGTCCAAATAAGCAAGTTATCCACAATTCAAAGTTTAAAAAAATTGCTTTAGCAATAACAATAATTGTAGCGATACAAATCATGCTTGGCGGCTTGATGTCAGGTATGAAAGCAGGTTTGTACTATTCAAGTTTTCCTGATATGAATGGAGAAGTAATTCCAGAAGTAGTGTTGACAAGTAGTGAATGGAATGTGGAAAACTTAAAAAATTATGATACCAATTTGTTCACACCTGCTTTGGTTCAGTTATTACATAGAAGTACAGCTTATTTATTGACTATCAGTATTTTAGCTTTCTTTTTTATGGCTCTAAAAATGCAATTTACCGCTTCTTTCAACAAAGCAAATTATATGTTGATAACTATGTTAGTAATTCAAGTTTTGCTCGGAATTTTCACTTTGATAAACTGTAAAGGTGATATTCCTGTTGGTTTAGGTGTATTGCATCAAGCTGGAGCTTTGGTTTTATTGACAATCGCTTTATTAGTTAATTATCAATTTAGCAATACAAATTTGAAATCAAATTAAGATTCGATTAAATTAAAATGTGAATAACTTTGTGGAAAACTGTTTATAAGTAATTTACTTACGCAAATAAGTGTTATTTGCCGAAAAATCAAAATCGGACACTATCATATTGAAAAAATTATAATATATCTATTGATAATGAGTGAGTTATAAAAATAAAGATTTCGCAAGTATGAAAAAGCGTCTAAAAACTGGAATAATTATTAAAAATAGACGAATATATAGAAATTGTAAAGTGGTTGATTTTGTTAATTTATGTAGCGTTAATAATTAACTAACATAATTTCTAAACATACTTTTTGGTTGAAAAAAGCAGTAAAAACCGCTTATATACTGACTTTTTAACAAAGTTATACAACTTATCAACATATATAAATTGAATATTGCCCATTTTTAGTACAATATTAGGAATGTTATCCACAAAATATGTGAAAATGTGTATAAATATGTGGATAACTAAAAATGTAAACCTTTCGCTTATCGTTTCACAGCGTTTCACGAGTGAAAATGTGAATTCAGACTTAATAATTGGAGTAATATGATTTATGAATTCTATTAATAAATAGTTGATGGATTATGTTGAATAGATTAAAATAACAAAATAAATTATTACACTATTATCCAATAAATTATAATCAAATTATGAAACCAACATTAGTAGAGATTAAAGCGAAGTGCAGTACGCCAAAATTGGTAGAAGAGAAATTGAAGGAATTGAATGCTGATTATAAAGGAATTGACCATCAAATTGATACTTATTTTGATGTACCAAATGGTCGATTGAAATTGAGACAAGGAAATATTGAAAATCATTTGATTTTTTATAATAGAGCAAATCAAGCTGGACCTAAACAATCAAATGTAATGCTTTATCCTTCTCCAAATTCTGCAATGTTGAAAGAAATTTTATCTACAGCTATTGGTAATAAAGTCATTGTGGATAAAAATAGACAGATATATTTTATTGATAATGTGAAATTTCATATTGATACGGTGAAGCGTTTAGGGAGTTTCATGGAGATAGAAGCAATTGATAAAGATGGTTCTATTGGAGTAGAAAAGCTACGAGAACAATGTAATTACTACATGGAATTACTCAAAGTGAAACCAGAAGATTTAATTGAAAATTCGTATAGTGATATGGTTATTGCTAAGGTTGAAGTATAAAGGATTACTCTTGAAATTTTAGAATGGATTTGTATAATTCAAGAATTAGAGAAAATTTGACTTTGAAATCTGTTTTTCTATCTTTGATTAGGATTGAGATATAAACCTTTTGTTATGAAAAAAAATTACCAAATTCGATTTTACAATATTATTTATTTAGGATTCCTTTTCTGTTGTTTATTAATAATGAATAGTTGTGAAAATGCAAATTCACAATCAAATCAACCAAAAGAAATGATTACAGAAGTTGTAGAAGATACAATTCCTGAACCACCGAAAGAACCACTTCGTCCAGCTTATGATTCCTCAAAATGGACACATATTTTAGATATTGATGAGACAATTACAGAAGATATGCGTTATGCAACAACGAATAATTTTGTAGAAGCACAAATGTATGATTGTCCAGCTTGTTACTTACGTCCTGAAGTGGCAATCGCCGTTGGGAAAGCACATCGAAAATTACAAGAAGCAGGTTATGGTGGTCTGAAAATGTTTGATTGTTATCGCCCTCGACCAATTCAACAAAAATTGTGGGATAAAGTACCAAATGCGAGTTATGTTACGCCGCCTTGGCGAGGTTCAATGCATAATAAAGGTTTGGCAGTTGATTTGACGATAATTGATTCTAATGGAATGCAGTTGGATATGGGAACTAAGTTTGATTTTTTTGGAAAAGAAGGACATCATACTTATATGAAGCATTCTCCAGAAATTTTAGCAAATCGAAAATTATTGAAAGAAACGATGTATGCTGTTGGTTTCCGTCATATTCGTACAGAATGGTGGCATTATTCCTATACCAAAGTAACTTACCCGATTTCAGATTGGGTTTGGGAATGTTTTGATGATTGACAATGGACAATTAATCATTAAAAATCATTTTGGTCGAAAAAAAGAATAAAACTTAAATTGGACAAAAAGCATTTTGTATTTTTGCGAAAGAATTAAGTTATTAAAGAAGGTGTAGAGAATAAATTGTCAATCATATAAAATGGCTTTAGATCAGGTAGATATAGATAATTACGACTTTGACGAAGAAGGAAAATTGAAACACAAGGATGAAAAAGAAATGAGTTTCTTTGATCATCTGGAAGAGTTCAGGTGGCATATTATTCGTTCTTTTATTGCGATTACAGTAGTTGGTATTGGTCTATTTTTAGCAAAGGATTTTGTTTTTAATGATTTAATACTTGGGCCTAAAAATGCAGATTTCTTTAGTTATCGAGTTATCTGTAGTTTATCCAATGCTGTTGGATTAGGTGATGCGATGTGTTTCGAACCTGTAAAGTTTGAATTGATGACAACAGGAATGGGAGAAGCATTTTTGACACATGTGAAAGTCTCTTTAATCTTAGGTTTCATCGTTGCTTTTCCGTTTGTATTTTGGGAGTTTTGGAAATTTATTAAACCAGGATTATATTCAGAAGAACAAAAAGCAGTTCGAGGAATCGTATTCATTTGTTCGTTATTATTCTTTATGGGCGTTTGTTTTGGGTATTTTATTATTTCCCCTTTTGCTGTCAACTTTTTAGCGGGTTATGAAATTAATGGTGTTGCCAATAAAGTAACTTTAGAATCAATGGTGAATTATATGGTAATGTTTACCGCACCAGCAGGTTTGATTTTTGAATTACCAGTCGTGGTTTATTTCTTATCGAAAGTTGGTTTATTGACACCTGAATTTATGAAACAATATCGTCGTCATGCAATTATTGGTATTTTAGCCGTTTCAGCAATTATCACGCCGCCAGATATTACGACACAATTTTTGATTGGTATTCCGTTGTATATTTTATATGAAATAAGTATTAGTATTTCAGCAAGAATGGCAAAAAAATATGAAGAAGGTTTGACGAAATAAGTCATTTCAAAAATTATAAAAAACGCTTAAAAGGTTAACCTTTTAAGCGTTTTTTTATTCAAAAATTAGTAGAAAAAGTGGCTCTTTGCCAATTTTTGCAAAAAAGTAAAAAGACCAACCTTAAAGACGAATTTTAAAAAAAAATTAACGCCTTTAAGATTTAGAATCTGTTGAAAATACTTAAATCTGAAAGGTTATTTATTTTCTGTATGAAAATGAATAATCTTTTAGGTTGGTCAATAATTACAGAAATTGTCAAAGAGTAAGAAAAGTAATAAGAAAACTTCTATTTAGTTTCAATTATTTTATCAAAAGCTATTCTAAGTTTTGGCTTTTTGCTTGGTTGATTAAAATCATCTTTATCTCTATAACCAATTGTAACTGCTACAATTGTAGCATAATTTTTATTATTTAATATCTTATCATAATCCAAAGGTTCGATGCCTTCCATTGGCGTTGCATCAATATTCATTTCGGCACATGCACTTAAAAATACACCTAATGCTAAATAAACTTGTCTATCGAACCAAGCCTTAATATATTCTTCAGATTTATGTTTTATAAATTCGTTATAGTAATTTTCAGCAAACTCAGGTAACTCTTCATGAAGTTGTTTTTCAAATAAAGCTATACTGTCGATTCTACTGAAGACAACAAGCGTATTACAGTCGAGTACTTTATTGGTATTATGACAAGATACTTCTGATAATTTTTGTTTTATATCACTATTTGATACAAAAGTAAATTTCCAAGGTTGACTGTTTAGAGAAGAAGGACTCAATCGTAAAATCTCTTTTAATTCTTCAATTTTAGCAGGTTCAATCTTTTTAGATGCATCATAATTTTTAGTCGTATAACGCTTTTTCATTAAATCAATGAAGCTCATATTTGTTATGTTTTTTTACTAAATGTAGCTATTTTATTTTAAGTACTTGAACACAATTATCCAAGTATTCTAACTTGTTCTCCCGATAAAAAT
>CAZEOC010000064.1:0-10318 GCA_964513525.1 uncultured Saprospiraceae bacterium
GTCAGATGTTTTGAAATATATTTTCTGACAATCGAAGATGGTCTGACAGCGAAGTGGTCTGATTTCTGACTTCTTGCTGAATAGTAATAAAATTAATAAAAAAAGGAGGTTGATGAATTTCATCAACCTCCTACAGTCTTGTTTTAATCACTTTTGAGATTTACCAAATAGAAACTACAAAATAGTCTTGTTTACATTCTGTTTTGCGTATCATGTCCTATTTAATAATACAATAATAAGTTTTTAATGAAGATAAGTAAAGGTTTTAAAGAAAATACTGTGACAGTAAATAAAGTCTTGTCAAGAAAGCCCTTTTTGCTATGAAACCATTTGTTTGTAACCTTTTGTGCTAACTAATTAACCTTTAATTATTTAAACATTTTCCTTATAGGAAAGTGATAATATTTTATCAAATCTACTTGTCACAAATTAAAAAAATATCAAAATCAATTTATTAAATATTAAATATTTTTTTGATAAACTTCCAATTCGAATTACTATTTTTGAATTGATAGTGATAAAATGATATTTTATAATAGCTTTTTTTGAAAAATCTTAAATCTGTGACTTAATTATGATATAATTATTCTTCAACTAAACTATTTTTTCTCGAATTATTAGCTTCTTAGTAAAAAATGAGACTTTAGCAAAGCCATAAATTTAAAGAAATACTGGAGAATCAAGCGAATTTGATTAACCAATCCTCAACTGATAAAGAATATGAAATCAATAACACAACAATTTTTACAAGATACGGGAGTGAAAATTCCTATTATTTGTGGTCCAATGTATCCTGGTTCTAATCCTGAGTTAATCGCTGCTGTTTCTGATGCAGGTGGTATGGGTGTCGTGCAGCCAGTAGCAATGACGGCTTTGTATGGACATGATTTTCGTGAGGGTCTTCAATTGATTAAAAAGCTGACGGATAAACCTTTTGGTGTCAACTTTACCATTTTTGGTGGTGCAAATAAAAAGTACCACGAACAAATGCAGGAATGGATGGAAATATCTATTGAAGAAGATGTAAAGTTCTTCTTGACTTCTTTAGGTAAACCAACGGAGATTGTAAAGGTGGCACACGAAAATGGTATCAAAGTTTATCACGATGTACCAAATAAAAAAGTAGCATTAGCTATGCGAGATATTGGAGTAGATGGAATCAACTGTATCAATTGGCGAGGTGGTGGACAAACAGGTATTCAATCCGCTGAAAAATTTATGGAAGAATTGCATGATATCGATGTTCCATTGATTTGTGCTGGTGGAATTGGTAATGCAGATGACCTTCAAAAAGTTTTAGATATGGGTTATGCAGGTGCACAGCTTGGAACTCGATTTTTAGCGACTGATGAATGCAAAGTATCCAATGCTTACAAACAAGCAATTGTCAATTCAACGGAAGATGATATTGTTTGGACAAATAAAATCGCAGGTAATAATTCATCAATGATTAAGACGGATGATATTATGAAAGGCGGTTTGAGAACTGGTCCAATCATTTCGTATATGCTCAAAAAACGCAAATTCAAAAAGTACGCTCGTATGTATTTGATGTTTAGAGGGTTGAAAAAATATAATCAAGCAGCATTTAATGATAATGTTAAGTATTGGCAAGCTGGAAAAGGTGTCGGAAATATTACTTTTATAAAGTCAGTAAAGGAAGTTATTGAAGAGTTTTCTGTAGTTAATCTATAATCATATACTTATTCAGTACTATCAAAATCGTTGTGTTTAATTGGATTTTAACTCAATTAAACACAGCAAGATAATCGTAATTAATTCAATCAAATTTTCCCTTCATTCCAAATTCAAAAGACATTCATTTTTTATAAATACATCTCGAAAAGTATTAATCTATCTCAATATTATAAGTAAGTAGAAATAACTGAAATTCCTATATTATACAAGTAATAACATACTATTCTTCTACCTCGAATTTGCCTTTTTTATCTTTGAGTATTATTAATAAAAGTATAATATCGAGTTTCCGAAAACTTTCAAATAATACTAAATAGAAAATTAGAAATATTCTTATTCATCGAAATACCATTCTAAATCCTCATGAAAAATATGGATTGTTAAATAAGAATTGACCAAGATTAAATATATCAACAGGAAATAATTAATTTAAAGCTTCGGAAAAAGAAGTTTTAACAAAAAAGAACAAGATGTACTTACTTGGTTATGATATTGGAAGTTCTTCTATTAAGATAGCACTAATTGATGCGATAACAGGAAAAACAGTCGAAATACTACGACATCCTGAGCAGGAAATGGCGATTATTGCAAAACAGGCGAATTGGGCGGAACAAAATCCTGAAATTTGGTGGACTTATCTTTGTGAAGGAACGAAACGAATTTTATCTAAATCTAATATACCTTCTAATCAAATTCAAGCTATTGGAATTGCGTACCAAATGCACGGTTTAGTTTGTATAGATAAAAACTATGAAGCTATTCGAGATGCAATAATTTGGTGTGATAGCCGAGCAGTTGATATTGGAAATCAAGCGTTTAAAGCGATTGGAGAAAAATTATGTTTAAATAATTTACTCAATTCTCCAGGGAATTTCACTGCTTCAAAACTTAAATGGATAAAAGAAAATGAACAGGAGAATTATGCCAGAATTCATAAAATAATGTTGCCTGGAGATTTCATTGCTATGAAAATGACTGATGAAATTACAACGACAATTTCTGGTTTATCCGAAGGTGTTTTTTGGGATTTTCAAAATAATGAAATTTCAAAAGATGTATTAAATCATTATAATTTTAATAAAAAACTCTTTCCAACAATAAAAAATACGTTTTCTAAACAAGGTAAATTGACTGAAAATGCAGCCAAACAATTAGGTTTAATACCAAATATCCCAATTACTTACCGAGCTGGAGATCAACCAAATAATGCTTTATCTTTAAATGTCCTTAACAATGGCGAGGTCGCTGCGACAGGCGGAACTTCGGGCGTTGTTTATGCCGTAACAGATAAACCACTTTTTGATTTAAAATCAAGAGTCAATGGTTTTGCACATGTTAATTATACTACGGATAATCAACGAATTGGAATTTTATTATGTATCAATGGCGCAGGGATTTTAAATAGTTGGTTAAAGCAAATTGCTGGAAAAGACTTATCCTATCAAGAAATGAATATTTTAGCAAATCAAATTCCAATTGGTTCAGATGATTTGATTATTTTGCCTTTTGGGAATGGTGCAGAACGAGTTTTGGAGAATAAGAATATTAGTTCAAATATCGTTGGTTTGAATTTTAATCGACATACGAATGCACATTTATTTCGAGCAGGTTTAGAAGGAATTGCATTTGCTTTTGTTTATGGAATCAATATTTTAAAAGAAATGGGGATAGAAATTAATGTCATGCGAGTAGGAAACGACAATTTATTTCAATCTAAAATCTTTGCGGAAACGATAGCAACATTAGCGGCGTGTAAAATCGAAATTATAGAAACAACTGGTGCTATTGGTGCAGCGAAAGCAGCCGGAGTTGGCGTTGGAATTTTTGATTCAGTTGAAGAAGCAATGAAAGATGTTGATGTTTTGGAAGTAATTGAACCAAATTTAGCGAAAGCTAAATATGAAAAATCTTATGAAAAGTGGAAACAAGAATTGGACAAATTCTTATAAAAGATATTATAATTAATAAAGGAATTAAGAACGATGGAATATTTCAAAGGAATAAATAAAATAAAATACGAAGGACGGGAAACAGATAATCCGTTGGCATTTAGATGGTATGATGAGGATAAAATCGTAGCAGGAAAAACAATGAAAGAACATTTCCGATTTGCGGTTGCTTATTGGCATTCGTTCTGTGGAACAGGTGGTGATCCGTTTGGTCCAGGAACAAAAACTTTTCCTTGGGATACAAAATCAGATGCAGTTGAAAGAGCGAAAGATAAGGCAGATGCAGCATTTGAATTTATTACTAAATTAGGTGTTCCGTATTATTGTTTTCACGATGTTGATATGGTTGATGAAGTAGAAAATTTGACGGCTTATCGCAAACGCTTAGATAGTGTTTCGGATTATATTTTGCAAAAGCAAGAAGAAACAGGAGTGAAGTTACTTTGGGGAACAGCGAATTTATTTTCACATCGACGCTATATGAATGGTGCAGCAACTAATCCAGACTTTAAAGTTGTGACTTATGCTGCTGGACAAGTAAAAAATGCGTTGGATACAACGATTAAATTAGGTGGTGAAAATTATGTTTTTTGGGGAGGACGTGAAGGATATATGTCATTGCTTAATACAAATATGAAAAAGGAACTTGACCATATGGCGATGTTCTTACACAAAGCAAAAGATTATGCTCGTAGTCAAGGTTTTACAGGAACTTTCTTTATTGAACCAAAACCAGCTGAACCATCAAAACATCAATATGATTTTGATGCTGCAACAGTTTTAAGCTTTTTGAGAGAGTATGATTTAATGAATGATTTTAAATTAAATATTGAAGTGAATCATGCGACATTAGCGTTGCATACTTTTGAGCATGAACTCACAGTCGCAGCAAATGCTGGAGCTTTAGGCAGTATTGATGCGAATCGTGGTGATTACCAAAATGGCTGGGATACAGATCAGTTTCCGAACAATATAAATGAAGTTACTGAAGCGATGATTGTATTTCTGCAAGCTGGTGGCTTGAAAGGTGGCGGTGTGAATTTCGATGCTAAAACTCGTAGGAATTCTACAGATATAGAAGATTTATTCCACGCTCATATTGGAGGAATGGATGTTTTCGCTCGTGCCTTAGTCACTGCTGATGCAATTTTACAGAAATCACCATTCGAAAAAATGCGTACAGCTCGATATGCTTCGTTTGATTCTAAGACAGGAAAGGCATTTGAAAATGGTGAATTGTCATTAGAGGATTTAGCTAACTTAGCAATTGAAAATGGCGAACCGCAACAGATTAGCGGAAAGCAAGAACGTTATGAAAATATTATTAATCAGTATATATGAATTTGTTGAAGTATTGATGTAATTAAGTTATTTCAGCATCAATACTTTAATATTTCAACACAAGAGAAATGTTACAAACTTTAGATTGGATAGTTTTAGGTGGATATTTTGCGATTTTATTTGGTGTCGCTATTTGGGTAATTATGCAACGCCAAAAAAATACAGAGGATTACTTTTTAGCTGGTCGAAATGTCGGCTGGTTTGTAGTCGGAGCTTCGATTTTTGCTTCTAATATTGGTTCAGAACACGTTGTCGGTTTAGCAGGACAGGGTTTTGAAAATGGAATGCCGATGGCACATTACGAGTTACATGCTTGGATTGTTTTGTTATTGGGTTGGGTTTTCTTACCGTTTTATGCTCGAAGTGGCGTATTTACCATGCCGGAATTTTTGGAACGAAGGTATGGTCCAAGAGCAAGATGGTTTTTATCCATTTTCTCATTGGTTGGTTATGTTTTAACGAAAGTTTCTGTTACGATTTATGCTGGTGGAATGGTCATCGCATCCTTACTTGATGTAACATTTTGGCAAGGAGCTTTAGGAACAGTAATAATCACAGGAATTTATACGGTTTTGGGTGGAATGAGAGCCGTTGTGTATACAGAAGCATTTCAAACTGTAGTTTTGATTTTAGGTTCAATATTGACATTGTTTTTAGGATTACAAGAAGTTGGCGGCTGGGGCGAATTGCGTTCTACGGTTGGAAGCGAACATTTCAATATGTGGCGCCCAATGTCTGACCCAGACTTCCCTTGGACAGGTTTATTATTCGGAGGAACGATAGTCGGAATTTGGTATTGGTGTACTGACCAATATATTGTTCAACGAACCTTAGCGGCTAAAAATATCACAATTGGGCGACGAGGTGCGATTTTCGGAGCATTTCTAAAATTATTACCAGTTTTCATTTTTATGATTCCAGGAATTATCGCTTATGCGCTCGTTTTACAAGGCAAAATTCAGATTGATAAAGCGGATCAAGCTTTACCAATGTTGATGATGACTTTATTACCAGCAGGAATAAAAGGATTGGTTGCAGGTGGATTATTAGCAGCATTGATGAGTTCATTGGCTTCTGTTTTTAATTCGTGTTCAACCTTATTTACGATTGATGTTTATCAAAAAATAAAACCGAAAGCATCCGAAAGTCATTATTTCAAAGTTGGACAAATCGCAACAGTTGTGGTTGTGATTTTAGGAATAGCTTGGATTCCAGTTATGGAACGTATTTCGGGAACATTGTATCAATATTTACAATCAGTTCAATCGTATATTGCTCCACCGATTACTGCTGTTTTCTTATTGGGGATATTCTCAAAACGAGTAACAGAAAAAGGCGCAATGGCAACACTTTGGGGCGGAGTTGCAATCGGTGCAATACGTTTGGTTTTAGAACTATTCAAAGAAAGTTTAGCACCAAATTCATTCTTATATCAATTCGCAGATTTGAATTTTATGCACTTTGCAATCTTTATGTTTGTGGCTTGTGTAGTGATTTTGGTAATCGTAAGTTTATTAACAAAACCACAGCCAGAAGCACAATTAGCAGGTTTAACGTTTCAAACGATTACACCTGAACAACGAGCTAAAGAAAAAGATAATTATGGTTTAATAGATGTCGTCGTTTCCGTTGTCTTGGTAATTGTTATTATTGGAATACTGTTATATTTTAGAGGTTAAAAAAGGTTTTCAAAATTGGATAAGTAGGAATGTTTATATTCCTACTTATCCAAATTATGAAGAATAATGAATATGTAATTATTTGTACATTTTAGGTGATGAAAGTGGGAGCTGAAATTCAATTTTATTACACAACAGTTGAGAACGAATGGCAAAAAATCGGTGATATTTTAGATGGAAGTATTTTGTCAGATGATTATGTTTGTACTGGCAGCAATCGTTATCGACCTGCGTTTACTGGTGCTTTTGTGGGTTTATGCTGTCAGGATTTGAGTGGACAGAAATTGTTTGCGGATTTTGATTGGTTGGAGTATGTGGAATATGATGGGAATATGGATTGAACGGATGAATACGGATTTTTAAATTGTGGTGCAAACGATATTAATATTTAAAACGTTTCATTAAACGAATCTTAATCAATTTAAAAATCCGTATTATGAAGAGAATTAGCTTATTTATTCCTTTAATGTTTTTATTTGGAAGTGTATTTAGTACGCCACAAGAACCTGATTTACTAATTTATAAGAATGATACTTTTCCACTTTTCTATTCTTTTGCTTTAGATACTTATTTTGAACAAAAAAAATCAACAGAAATTGTAGATTTTTATAGTGGAAGTAGCACAGCTTGTTACAGAGAATATCTAGCTGTTTGGGAAATAAGAAATGATAGTATTTTTTTGAATAGTATTAGAAGTTGTGATTATGAACGATATAGTGTAGAAGCTAATTTAAGTCTTACTTTCAAAGAAAAATGTATTAATAATGAAGTTTTTGTAGATTGGATTAACGATACTATAATGACTCCTTATGGTAATTTTTTGGAATATTCTATTGACCGTTATTTTGCACTTTATGAATTTGAACGAGATTTCATATTTGAAAAAGGTATTTTAAAAGAAGTCATTGAATACGAAAATCAAGTGAAGTTTTCAGAGAAATACAATTTGAATACGCTCATTTATGAAAATATTAATTGGGATTTAATAAAAGCGAATAAAGGAAGTGCTAAAGAAGTTGCTTTAAGTTTTCAAACAAACTCATTAGGAAAACCTATTCATATTGAGATGAGAGAAAGGGGAAGTGCTAATAAAATTATTGATGAAGAAATAATTAGAGTTATTTCCGAAATACCACAATGGACAACTTATTTTAAACGAGGTAAAGTCACAGATAAAAAATGGCGTGTTCGAATCAAGCTGAATAAATTTTATTATCGTTTAAGAAAGAATAAAAAATAGTCAAAGTAAATATAGTGTATAACAATTAACTTAATGTTTTGAGTATTTGATTTTATCAGGATTCGACTTATTAATACTATTTTCATGTGAATAACATCGGGAAACAGCAACTGAAATGGAAAATAAATCAAGAATAACAACAGAAAACTTTGGAAAATTAAATAATCAAGTAGTTAGTTTATATACCATCAAATTTGCTGGAAAGCTTAAAGCGAAAGTGACAAATTATGGCTGTATTATTACCGAATTAGAAGTACCTGACCGAAATGGGAAAATGGTAGATATCGTTTTGGGTTTTGATAGTTTGGAAGATTATGTTGCAGAAACACCTTATTTCGGTGCTGTTATAGGGCGTTATAGCGGACGAATTGCGAATGGTGAATTTTCTATCGCTAATCAAAAATATACCGTCGTTCAAAATAATGGAGACAATCATTTACATGGTGGATTAGCTGGTTTTGATAAAGTCGTTTGGAAAACTGAAACAGAAGAAACTGATGATAAAGTAATTTTGACTTTCAAATATCTTAGCCCAAATGGCGAAGAAAATTATCCTGGAACATTGATGACAACTGTAGTATATACTTTTACTAATTCAGTTTTGACAGTTGATTATCAGGCAACAACTGATGAAACAACGGTGATTAATATGACGCAACATTCTTATTTTAATTTGTCTGGAGCGAAAGAAAATATATTGGAACATGAGTTACAACTTAATGCTTCACGGATTTTAGAATTGAATGATAATTTGATTCCAACAGGAACATTTACTAATGTTGCACAAACGCCTTTTGATTTTAGAAATTTAAAGAAAATTGGTCAAGATATTTATACCAAAAACCGTCAATTGGAATTAGGAGAAGGTTATGACCATTGTTTTGTTATTGATACGACGATAAATAATATAAGCGAAACTAAACTAAATCTACCTTTAGCCGCAGCATTATACCACGAAAAAAGCGGTCGATTTTTAGAAGTTTTTACGACTGAACCTGGTATACAACTTTATACTGCTAATTATTTAAAAGGACAATTCACAGGAAAAAATGGCCAAAAATATCAACAATATGATGGCGTTTGTTTGGAAACACAACACTTCCCTGATTCGCCAAATCAATTGGATTTTCCAAATGTAGTGTTAAATCCAGATGAAAAATTTCAATCAACTACGATTTTTCGATTTTCAACAAAGTAGCATAGGCATTCTTACTTGTGTCATTAAAAAAATCACAGTCAGGAATACCTATTTTAATATAAACCAAATATTATGAACCGAAGAAATGCAATTAAGAATACTGCTTTAGCAACTGGTGGATTATTGTTGAACACCAATGCTTTTGCTAATCAAAACCAATCAAATATGGAAGATTTTAACGAATTAAAACTAAAAGGAACATTTAAGCATTCCGTTTCACATTGGTGCTATAAGAATGTACTGCCTTTGGAAGATTTGTGCAAAACGTTGAAAAAAATTGGAATGCATTCCATTGAATTGACAGGTCCTGATGAATGGGAAATTATGAAAAATTACGATTTGACTTGTGCTATCGGTTGGGATAAATATCCTGAAGGTGTGAATTTGGATAATTTTTATTCTAATCCTGATAATCATGATGCCTTGGAAATTTATTTCAAAAAATTGATTCCGAAAGCTGTAAAATATGGTGTGAAAAATTTGATTTGCCTTTCAGGACAACGTCAAGGTCGTACCGATTATCAGAATTTGATTAATTGCAAAAAAGGAATTCGAAGAGTAATTAAAATGGCGGAAGATAATGGAATTACTATTTCGATGGAATACTTGAACTCAAAAGTTGATCATCCTGATCATCAATTTGATAATATGGAATGGGGTGTTGCATTGTGTGAAATGATAGATTCACCGAACTTTAAGATTTTATACGATATTTATCACGCTCAAATTATGGAAGGAGATGTAGTGGCAACGATTCGTAAATACCATGAATATATTTCGCATTATCATACCGCGGGCGTTCCTGGACGTAATGAAATTGATGAGACACAAGAGTTGAATTATCGTTTTGTGATGGAAGAAATTAAGAAAACTGGATACACTGGTTTTATAGGTCAAGAATTTATTCCAACTGGAAAAACGCAAAAAGAAAAATTAGCAGCTTTGAAGGAATCCGTAAAAATATGTGACGTTTAATTATTATAAGTAATCGGTAATAAATAAATATGATTAAAAAAGAAATCGAATTAATTGTACTTATTTGTGAGCGGTTACTTAAGCATAACTACTTATGAAAAAAGGAGAAATAACACAGGCATAAATGTCTGTGTTATTTATTAAGAACGACTGCAAATCCAATATGAATATTTCCTGTTTCTTTATCTACAAATAGACTTTGTGAGAATGAAGCGTACAGAAGTAACGGAAAGAAAGC
>CAZEOC010000064.1:10328-12897 GCA_964513525.1 uncultured Saprospiraceae bacterium
AATAGGCTTCTATCTCGTTGTGTTCCATGACAAGTTTCCACTGAACAGAAAATCGAACCGCCAGCCAAACGAATTTGCTCAACCAAATGCTTGTGTTCTTCTAATGGTTCTGTAATTTCCCAAACATTACCGATGATGTTTACACTATCAATAGACGAAATTGGATATTTATTATCTGTAGCAATCGTACGAACATCATTTTTAGTCAAATTCCAGTATTCCTCATAAGTCGGTAAACGTCCGCCAATCCAATCACAATATGCTTTTGCATCGTTATAACTGACTTGAGTAACTGGTAATTGTTTATCTATAATGACCGTTTTTCCATCAGGAATTCGCCAAGTTGCACTATCGACTTTTTCAAAATTATATACATCAAGTTGCAAAATAGACCAACCATAACGTTCTGCGTCAGTGATATAATTTGTATTGGTTACAAATTTTTCAAAATCTGCAACACTAATAGATTTTAAATAAACAGAAGATGAATTAAAAGTTTCAGTTTCTGGTTTGCAGCTTGCTATTAAAACTGTTATTGATAGGAATAATATTAATATTCTCATTGTCTTGTTTAAAGTAACACAAGCATTCCTGCTGTGAAATATCAAATAACAAAAGCAGGAATGCTTGTGCTATAATACAAAGTTAAAATTTTCCGCTGTTAATGCTTCATATTTTGCTTTATCAAATTCATATAAATACGCCCCTTTTTTAGAAGTTGATTTATCTTTTTCATCTAACTTTTTTAGAATATTCATAGATAGAATACGCTTTCTAAAATTCCGCCTATCTAAGTCCTTTTGATAAATCGCATCATACAATTTTTTTAGTTGTGGAATTGTGAATTTTTTTGGCAATAATTCAAAACCTAAAGGCTGAAAACGAACTTTCCTTCTTAATTTTTTAAGTGCATCATTGACCATTTGATTGTGATCCAAAATCAAATTTGGAATAGAATCTATATTAAACCACTGAGCTTGATGTGTTTCTGTTAAGCACTTTTCTTGTTCATTGATTCGGAGTAAAGCATAATGAGCTAATGAAATTACTCGATCACCAGAATCACGATTTATATCTCCATAGTTTCCAGCTAATTCCATAAAGACTCCAGTTAAGCCAGTACTCATTTTTAGTACTCGATTTGCTGCTGTATCTATACTTTCAGACGCTTTAATGAAACTACCTATTAATGACCATTCATTCTTAAATGGTTCAATTTTTCGTTTGAATAATAACAGTTTTAACTGTTCATCTTCAAACCCGAAAATGATACAATCCACTGCAACTAAATGCTTATTTGCATTATTATAAAAGTTATTACTCATATTTTTTTTTCAAATATAGGGTATTTACATTAAATAAGTGTAAATTTGACGCATATTAACAAGTGTAATTTAAACACATATTAATAATAAACTACAAAACACTTATTAAAAAGTAATAATCTATGAAAAAAGTAATTGTCACAGGTGGAACAGGATATATTGGTTCTCATACATCGGTTAGTTTAATCGAGCAAGGTTTTGAAGTGGTAATTATAGACAATTTAGTGAATTCTGAGGTAAGTGTTTTAGATGGAATAAAGCAAATAACAGGAATTCAACCAACTTTTCATCAGATAGATATGCGACAAGAAACATTATTGGATGAAGTCCTTAAAAAGCATAATGATGCTGTTGCTGTTATTCATTTTGCAGCCTTGAAAGCTGTTGGTGAATCGGTTAATAAACCAACATTGTATTATAAAAATAATCTTTTAGCCTTACTGAATTTGGTTGAAGGAATGGAAAAACATAATATTCCAAATATAGTATTTTCATCATCTGCAACGGTTTACGGTGATACTGATATTTTACCATTTACGGAATCAATGCCAACAAAGCCCGCAATGTCACCTTATGCGAATACTAAAAAAATTGGTGAAAATATCATTGAAGATGCTGCGGCTGTAAATCCAAACTTTAATGCGATTTCATTGCGATATTTTAATCCGATTGGAGCTCATGCTTCATCAATAATTGGTGAGTCACCAAACGGAATTCCAAATAACTTAATGCCTTTTATTACACAAACTGCTATAGGTTTACGTAAAGAATTATTGGTTTTTGGTAACGACTATAATACGCCAGATGGAACAGCAATTCGGGATTATATCCATGTTCTTGATTTAGCGGAAGCACATGTAAAAGCAGTTCAACGATTGATTGAAAATAAACAAAAAGAGCGTTACGAAATTTTCAATTTAGGAACTGGGAAAGGTAGTTCTGTTTTGGAAGTGATACAATCTTTTGAGCGAACAAGTAAGCAAAAATTACCTTACCGAATAGTGGAACGAAGAGCAGGAGATATTCAAACAATGTATGCTTCTACAACTTTAGCAAACGAAGAATTAGGTTGGCAATCAAAATATAACTTAGATGACATGACCGCTTCTGCGTGGAGTTGGGAATGTAAAGTTAGAGGTAAGTAGCACAGATATTCCTATTTATTTAAAAAAAGGATTTATTCAACAATCCTTATAAGTAATCGGTCATAAATAAATATGATTAAAAAAGAAATCGAAATTAAT
>CAZEOC010000065.1:0-12894 GCA_964513525.1 uncultured Saprospiraceae bacterium
AATAAATCAATTATTTTGAAGTCAGGTTCGTAAAGTATTGGTTTTCAGCCGATAGGAATTTAGATATGCTCTTAAATCTTAAATCAAAATAACCTGTCAAAATGGAATTGATATTTAGAATAAGTTTATTTATTTCAGGGATAATAAATTTACTTCCTTCGATTTTAGCTTTTATTCCAAATAAAATTAGTCAATCGTATGGAATAGAAATACCAAATTCGAACTATGAATTATTACTTAGACATCGAGCAATATTATTTGGAATTATTGGAGGAATCATGATTTATTCCGCAATTACAAAGAATAATTATTCAATTGCAGTATTAATTGGATTAATAAGTATGATTTCATTTATTCTTCTATTCAAACTTGTAAATGGAGAAATAAATCATGAATTAAATAAAGTAATGAAAATTGATATCGTAGGGATAATAATTTTATTGATTGGCTTTTTTCTGTATAAACTTAAATAAAACTACCTAACATAGTCAAACAAAAAATAAAAAGATGAAAACTGAATTTAAAAAGCGATTAAGAAAACTGATAGGTTGGTTATTAGTAATATTTATGATATTGTTCGTATTCCGATTAATTTATGGATATACCAAGAAAATCAGCGATAATCCAAGGCAAACACAATTCTTTGAGAGTATTTCTAATGTTAAAAGAAATTATGCTTCAAAAAAGTATGAAGTACAATCGCCAAACACGGCTCAATCTTCTGTCAAAGTAGACCAAAAGTATGAGAAAATAGCTGAAATTAGTACCAAATCAACTGAATTTGATAATGAAGAAAAGCAGGTAAGAGGTAAGGTAGAAAGCTATAAAGGATTAATACAATTTGAGCAAAAAAGTGGGAATAAAGGATACCGAAAATTAAATTTATTAATTGGTGTTCCGCCAGAAAATTTTGACGACTTGTATAATGATTTGATTGCTATTGGTAATGTACAAGCGAAGCAAATAACAAAAAAAGATAAAACTAACGAATACAAAGAACTGAATGCTAAAAAAACTTCATTAGGAAAAATCCGAAATTCTTTAATTGAATTAAAATCAAAAGGAGGAAAGATTGATGAATATATGCAATTGGAAAACCGCATTTTAGAAATTGAGCAACAGCTTCAAGAATTAGGTGTTAGCCTTGGAGATTTTGATGATGAGAATGAGTTTTGTACCGTTCAATTTTCTTTATTGGAAGGAAAAGAAATTAAAATCAGCTTTATTCATCGAGTAAAAGTTGCTTTAGAATGGACTATCAAATTCTATTTACGAATTATTATGATTTTGTTCTTTATTACCTTTTTCGCTTACTTGATTTTGTTATCTATAGATAAACTAAAAATAATCGAACGTATAGTAAATAGAAAAGAATAAAGCTGCTTTTCTAATAAAATTGACTTTTGAAATTATAAAAACAAGAACTAAAATCATCTAAGTAATTGGTTATAAATAAATATGATTAAAAAAGAAATCGAAATTAATTGTACTTATTTGTGAGCGGTTACTTATAATCCTAATTCACATTAAAAGCGGGTTAGGATTACAAAAGAAGAATTAATGAAAACTTATTCTATTTCCAAAGTGTATGATGTTAATTCTGACGCGCTTTTTCAAGTTGTTTCGGATTTTAATAATTATAGTAAATGGAACACAATTATTCCAAATGCAAAAGGAGAATTAGTCATAGGAACAACATTAGCATTGACTATGAATTTAGATGGGAAAACAAATCCTTTCAATCCTAAAGTTATAACTGTGGATAAAGGAAAGCGTTTCTTATTAAGTAAAGTTTTCCTCACAAAAGGAATTGGTGAATTAACTCATCAATTTGAATTTATTCCATTAGCAGATAATAAAACAGAATTCATCCAAACTTGGACAGGAAATGGATTTCTTGTTAAAATGATGTGGTCAAAAATCGCAGAAGGTTTTTCATCTTTCAAAACTTTCAATGACAACCTTGAAAGTTATCTTATGAAATAATCAATCTAATAAATGGAGATTAATTTAATAGTCATACGTTCTAATCAACCGAAAGAATTATCTGAATTCTATGAGCAATTAGGGCTAAAGTTCGATTACCATCGTCATGGAAAAGGAACATGGCATTATTCAACAGAAATTGGAGAAACTGTCTTTGAGATTTATCCATTAATGAAGCACCAAGAAATACCCGATAAGTCTTTAAGATTAGGGTTTACGGTTGATAATTTAGATGAATTAATTACTACATTAAAAAGGAAAAATCATAAAATAGTACGCGAACCAAAAAAGTCTGAATGGGGATATTTTGCCATCATCAAAGATATAGATGGACGTAAGATTGAATTAAAAATGAAGTAAAATCAAATAAATGAACAGAGGTTCTTACTACTTTAGCACCTCTGTCCACTTACCTCAATAAGATTTATTTTTTTCTTCTTTTAGCAAATATTATCTTTTGATATTTCGTTGGAAATAATCTCGTAATAATATCAATCTTTTTAGCATCATTTCCAATCAAGACTTTATTCTTTTTCTTTACAATCCCATTGATTATTGTTGCTGCTGCTTGTGCGGCTGTTGTCTTAGCTCCTTTTTTGAAAATTCCTTTCAACTGTGTTTTTTCCTCTTCCGTTCGAGTATGTGAATTTTCAATGATATTTGTATCAATTCCACCTGGATGAACTTGCGTAATCGTAATATTTTGATAACGACTAAGTTCAATCCTTAACGATTCTGTCAATCCTCTTACTGCAAATTTTGACATACAATAAGCCGATTGTGTCGGAACGCCCATAATTCCAAATACACTCGAAAGGTTGACAATAAAACTTTCTGGTCGTTCTATCAAATGCGGTAAAGCTTCCTTTGTTCCATAAATTACACCCCAAATATTGATTTGAAATAAATCATCAATTTCATCATAAGTCATATCATTTACTTTGATACGACCGAGTGTAATTCCTGCATTATTAATAATTCCATCAATTTGTCCATGCGTCGTAATCGTATCATTGATGTAATGCTGAACAGCTTCCAACTTTCCAACATCAAAAACATGTTGAGAAACCTTACTTTTATCTATATTTAATAAATCAACCGTTTCTGCTAAACTTGTTGCATTGTAATCATTCAACGATAAAATTGCTCCTTTTTTTGCTAATTGAATCGCTAATTCTCTTCCAATTCCAGAACCTGCTCCTGTAATTGCAATAACTTTATTTGATAGGTTTTTCATTTTTCAGTATTTCAATTTGGTTCTTAAGTACCTGAACACAATTATCCAAGTATTCTAACTTGTTCTTTTTTCACTATACTTCTTTAAAAAATGTTCGTATAACTCGGCTATGCTCACATTTTTATAAATCGTATAGCAAAAAAATAACTGCGTTATTTATACCCGTTTAATTATGTTCAGGTACTTAATCTCTTTAATTTATTCTGTATTTTACTTAGATACTTCATGAATTTTTAAAGAAGCAAGTTACAATTTATTCATTGACTTTTTATAAAATAAAATAGCTGCAAATTTTCTGTATTTTGTGGTGATTTAATAATAAAATTAATCAATATTCGAAGTTAGAGCTTCAAATTACTTTATGAAAAAAATTTATTTAGCATCAGATTTCCATTTAACATTAGAAACAAAAGAGCGTGAAGCTTATGTTGTTCGTTGGTTAGATTCGATTCAGCACGACGCTGCTGCAATATATTTGGTTGGTGATATTTTTGATTTTTGGTTTGAATATAAAACCGCTATTCCGAAAGGTTATGCTCGTTTTATAGGAAAATTAGCAGAACTTCGAGATAAAAATATTCCAATATATTTCTTTACAGGAAATCACGATATGTGGATGTTTGACTATTTTGAAACCGAATTAGATATTCCAATCTATCGTAAACCAATTTCAATTGAGCTTAAAGGAAAGAAATTTTTCATTGGTCATGGAGATGGTTTAGGTCCAGGTGACCATTTGTATAAATTTTTAAAGAATTTTTTTGCTAATCCATTTTGTCAATGGCTTTTTGCAAGATTGCATCCAAATTTTGGTATCGGTTTGGCAAATCTATCGTCAAAAAGTAGTCGAAAATATAAAGAAGATACTGGCTATACCACTAAAGAATCAGAATGGTTGTACGAATTTGCAACTAATAAATTAAAAGAAGAATATTTTGATTATTTCATTTTTGGTCATCGACATATTCCGATGATACTGCAATTACCGAACGACAAAAGTCGTTACATCAATTTAGGAGAATGGTTTTATCATCGCTCTTATTTAGTAATTGATGAAAATGAAATTAAATTACAATTTTTTGAAAATGAAGAAATCGCTAAAAACTGGAAAAATCCAACTACCTAAGTTAGGTTTATTTCTACTATTAATAGTATCAATACCAAATTTTTCAAGTGCAGAAAATATTATTAATGAAACCGTTATCACTTCCAAGGTTAGTGATACGAACGACTCTTTAGTCGTTACCAATTTTATTAATGAAAAAGTCCGTTACTTTAATGCAGATAAATTAGGACAAAGTTATATCGTTAATGATGTAGAAGAATTGATAAAATACGATGCAAACGGTGTAAGGTTATTTACTTATTTTGATAGAACCTTTGGCGAGATTTCTTATATCGATGTAACAAATCCGTTTCAAATTGCTGTTTTTTATGAAGATTTTCAAACAATCGTTTGGTTAGATAGAACCTTGAATCCGATATCAAGTGTCAACTTATCAAAATTTGGTTTCTTCCAAATCAATGTATTTAGTGTTTCAAGTGATAATCATTTATGGATTTATGATAATGCAACATTCCAGATTAAAAAAATCAATTCACAAGGAGAAGTTATTGTAGAAAGTCTACAACTCAACAATCAGATTCCGAACTTGAATCCTATCTCAATTGTTGAAAGAAATAATCGAATTTATTTGAATAATCCTAAAACAGGAATTTTAGTTTTTGATAATTTTGGACAATTTACGCAGACTTTACCAATACTGAATCTAACCGATTTTCAGCTTATTAATAACCAAATCTTTTATCAAAAAGATAATAAGTTACATCGTTTTCAACTCCAAACTTTGCAGCACACGATAGTAGATTTATCTTTTGATATTCTTGAAGATGAACAAATATTAGTTCAGAAAAATCATTGGTTTTGGATTAAAGAATCAGAAGTTGTAATTGGGGATTTTGGTTTATAGAAATATTGATTAAGGGAATAGGAAATATTAAAAAGACTGTTCAATTATGCTTGTTATATTGAACAGTCTTTTAAGTGATTTTATCACTACAATGAAAAACGACCTAATTTAAAATCTATATTATTTGTACATTTTAGAATCAAATAATTTCCATTTTGATAAAATTCATCTGGACAAAAAGTATAACTATCATCATATTTACCCAAATCGGAATCTAAAAGTGGACGAGCATCAAACTCACCTTTCCCATCAATATATCCCATTGTTGGTACTTTATAAACACCTTGTTTCCGAGTATTTTTATATAATGCTTGTAACTCGTTATATAATAATATAACATTATCTCCTTCGGCATCATACATCCATGCAACATCTAATAATCGACCTCTATCTCGATTACTTTCTATAGGTTCTCTTTGTATCGTATTTGACCAAACCAGTTCATCGCCTTTGATTCTCATAAAGTAAAATGTTTTACAATTATAAGAATAAAATCTACTGTTCGGGTCACTACCTTGAGTAACTGAATTTGAAGAAAAATCATGTGCAACAAAAAGTAATTCTCCAGTTGGTAAGAATTCAACAGATTTCAATTTCACTCCTGTAAAACCTAACTTTGGTGGATTATTAAAGTGATGCGCTACCTCTCTAACTACTTTTCCAGTATTATCAAATTCCATATAAAAAACACCTTGTCCAGCCTGCATTTTGCCTGCTTTCTTGTATAAGCCAGCATAGACAAAATTTCCAGCTTCATTTTCTAACATTGTATTATCCAACATCAAAAAATCGTTTCCATTACTCATTGATAATTTATTCGCAACTAAGGTTTTTTTATCTTTATTAAGAACATACATTTCTCTCACCTCTCCTACTTTCTTTATTTTCTGACGTTTATGCATGAATACAGTTCCGTCATTCATGATATAAGGCGTATTATAAAGAAAGCGTTTACGAGGATATTCTAAAGTAATATTCTCACTAAATGTAGCTCTAAATCCAGAATCAAATGTTTGTACTTTAATCGTTTCATTCACCTTTCTTTGATAAATCGGAATTGTTATCACTGCGAAATGATTTCTGTCTTTTGATGCAGCGATAAAAAACTCACCTCTTGCCAAAGCTTTTGTTTCTGTTATTTTATCTAATACCTTTTCCTCTCCAATTGCTTCACCATCGAAGTTATAAGTTTGAACAACTAACGTATTAGACATGTCTTGTCCTGCTATTGCTGAAAAGATATAGAACTTATCCTTTGCGACTACAATTTTTTCCAAGTCATTATTGATACGTGTTCCTAAAAAGACATCAACCGTTTTTTGTAATTCATAATCCGCATTATAAATTTCCAAAAAAACACTTTCTTTAGCAATCACTTCATTTTTTTGGCATCTTAAACGAATTAGACCATTATCATTTTCTTGAAGTAGAAAATGATTTATATAAGCTTTCCCTGAAAACTCTAACTTATCATGTTTAACAGGAATTCCCCAACTAAAACGTTGTGCATCAAGTTGAAGCGTAACTAATATTGTAAAAATTAAAATTATATATTTCATATTGTTTTGTCGATTTTTTAGTTCAAAGCCTATCCGTTATTCTCTTCGTACCATTTATTATATTGCTCAATAATATCCATCATACTCAATAAGCGATAACCTTTTTCCTTATTTTTTACTTTTTTAGATAATTCCTCATAATCACTGATATATTCACTCATCTGTTTAGCAAAACGAATGAAACGAGCTGTTCCGATAGCATCTTCATCTCCTTTTTTCAAAGCCATTACATAAGCAAATTGATTTGGATTATCTTGACTTGGCTCTGCAACACTCAAAACCATTATCTGACCTTTAGATTCTACTTTAGCAAAAAGACGTTGCTTCAATAATGAACGGTAAGTAACACTAATATACTCCTCACTTCCAACTTTATATCCAGCAATATCTTTGGTTTTATATTTTTTACGCGTTTTACGATTTGATTTATCTGTATAAAATTCACAAACTCCTCTATTCTGTTCCAATGTTCCATAACGAATAAAACCATCAACTTTAGAACCATCTTTTTTAGTGATATAACCTTCATAAATTGAACCTACACGATAATCTTGTGCTGATAATTCTAAAGATGTACAAAACATCACCATTGCAAAAATTGAATAAATAAAAAATTTCATATTACATTTTTTTTGTTGAATAAATAATAATAGCATATTACTAAAATATCTTTTTATCTGATAACCAGTATTTTAGACATAATATATTTTCATAAACAAAGTTAAAGCGATTTATGGTAGAAAAAAATCAGATTTATAAATTATACCTTTATTAACATTTTGATGATTTTTAGTCCCTCATAGTTCTATAAAACAAAAAAAGGTGAACTCGAAAGAGTTCACCTTTTTATATATTTGGATTTTCCGATTATTTACGGATTCCTAATTCTTCAATTAACGCACGATATTTAGTAATATCTGTATTAGATAAATATCTCAATAACTTTCTACGTTTACCTACTAAACGTAATAAAGAACGACGACAAGAATGATCTTTCTGATTCGTCTGTAAGTGCTTAGACATTTCACTAATTCTGAAAGTGAATAAAGCAATTTGTCCTTCTGTAGAACCTGTGTTCTTTGCATCTCCACCATACTTTGCGAAGATTTCTTCCATTTTCTCTTTGCCTAAATAGACAGCCATAATATTATTTTTTTTCGTTTACCAATGTTAATCACTGAGATTAATTCTTAGCGGTTGCAAATTTATGCAATTAAAAATTAATAATGAACAATCATTAATGATTAATTGAAATTTACAATAAATAAAAAAGGAGCAATCAATTAAGATTACTCCTTTTAGAGAGGTCGGTAGCAGATTCGAACTGCTGTACGAGGTTTTGCAGACCTCTGCCTAGCCACTCGGCCAACCGACCATTTTTTTAATGGAACGCAAATATATAGTTTTCGTTCCTAATTATCATAATATATAAACGATTTATTTTTATAATAGTTCTAATTCAAGGTAGATAAATCTTTAATAAATGCTTCAAAGCCATTTGCCTTTACTTGTGGTAAATAATTTCTTGCTAATGAATAAGAAGTAAATGTACCAACCATAACTCTATATACTACTTTGCCATTAAATTCTGTGATATGCACCAATACCTTTTTACCTGGAAATTTCGCTTGAATTTTTTCTACCTCAGTTAATACATTACCATATTCAGCAAATAAACCTATCTGTATACCAAATCCATTTGAAGGATGTTTTTTTGATGTGAATTCATACAAACCACTTCCTTTCTTAGGTTCAGGTTGTATAACTATTGGATTATTATTTAAAGTACTCGGTTTTTGAGTTATTTTATTTCTAATAATTGGTTTTCCAGGTTTAGGTGGATTAAAGTTTGAACGTACTTTATTATCAATTTCTGGAATAGTCAAATTTGAATTTGAACTACCTGAATTATTATTTTTAATCGGTTTTGTTTTAGTTATAGGCTTAACTGGAGCTGTAATTCTATTTGTAACTGGTTCTTCTACAATATCTGTAGATTCATCTGCAAATACCTCTTTTTTTGGAGGTGTTGTCAAATATTTATTTTTAGGTAAATCATGTTTCTTTAATAACTTCTTTAATGCTGAAGCAGTCAAAGAACCTTTGTAAGTATCTAATAGATTCCCTGAAGAACTAAATATCATTATAGTCGGTAATTCTTGTACTTCATAATCAGCTCTAATCTCATAAGCATCAAATGCATCAATATTTAACTTCAATGGAATATAGCTCTGAGAAACATAACTACCAAGTTCTTCATCCATAAAAGTTGTTTGATCCATTAATTTGCATGGAAGACAATAACTCGCATAGAAATCTACGAAATAGAGTTTTCCTTCGGTCGCAGCTGTTCGCTTTACCTCATTTAATGAACCTTTATAAAAATTCACTTTATTGTAGGCTAACTGCGGAAGTGATAAAATTAAAAGTACATATAATAATTTCTTCATAAATAAAATATCTATTTCTTAACTACTTGATTAAACTTCAACTTTAGTATTCAACCTAATTAAAACACTAATGTAAAAATAAATTCTCAAGTTAATATTAAGTCTTAAAATAAAAGTGATTCAATACTTAATTTCTGAAACGAAATTTATAGCAGCATGTTTTATTTACAAATGTAACAAAATAAAAAAACCTTACATCAATGAAGATGTAAGGTTTTTTATTTACAATAAAACTGATTCTTAGTTTACACCAAGAGATTTTAAAGTTTCAGTATCCAAGCTACCAACTGGTAAACCGTTAGCTTTTTGGTACTTGATTAAAGCAGCTTTAGTTTGAGAACCAAAGATGTTATCAATAGGACCAGGGTTGTAACCTTTGTCTCTTAATGCAGCTTGAATCTGACGAATCTTAGCAACACTTACATCTTTAGGACATAAAACTTCTCTCCACTCAGAGAATCCACCTTTCTTAACTAATTTACGCATAGAAACAGTTTTGTACTCAGCAGGAATTTCTACAGTTCTTGTAGTAGCTGGAGTTTTTACAACTGTCTTAGTAATAGTTTTGTACTCAGCAGGAATTTCTACAGTTCTTGTAGTAGCTGGGCTTTTTACAACTGTCTTAGTGATGTTTTTGTACTCAGCTGGAATCTCTACAGTTCTTGTAGTAGCTGGAGTTTTTACAACTCTTTTAGAAACAGTTTGGTACTCAGCAGGAATCTCTACAGATTTTGTAGTAGCAGCTGATTTTAAAACAGTTTTTGTAATAGTCTCATACTTTGCAGGTACTTCAACTAAACACCATACTAAACAGTCATCAGGATTTTCTGATAAACAGTTTTTGTCAGCACGACGCTTAACCCACTTTGTAGTTGCAGGAGAAACTTCTCTACGATCAGTTTCAGTTCCGTACTCAGCAGGAACAGCGATTAAACGCTGACCAGCAGCTTTTTTCAATACTTTTTCAGTTACTGTTTCATACTCAGCAGGAATAGTTTCGATACGGTTTGAAGCAGCTTTCATCATTACTCTTTCAGTTACTGTTTCATACTCAGCAGGAATTACATCGATGCGAGTTGCAGCAGCTTTAGCTAATGATTGTTCAGTTACTGTTTCGTACTCAGCAGGAATAGTTTCCAAACGAGTCGCAGCATCTTTTACTTTAAGACGCTCAGTTACTGTTTCATACTGATCAGGAATCATACATTTTGCATAACATTTTCCTGGTACAGCGTTCGGCGGTGTGTCTTGTGGCTGTGCCACAGCTGCAACTGCGAAAAATAAGAACGCAACTGCAAACAAGATGTTAAATCTTTTCATAACAAATACTATTGGTTTTTTAAAAAATTAAAGTTTTTCAACGCAATGTCTAATAACACTGCAAATATATATAATGATAATGTAAAATACGCATTTAATGTGTCAAAATTAATAGTTAATTGTTAATTATATTAATTTCTTGAATATTTATTCAACTGTTAATCAAGTAATTAAATATTTAATAATTTCGGATAACAAATATAATGTTTTGTTGTAACCTTTGGAGATATTTCAAAATCTGAAAATTCGGAAATAGGTAAAACATTTCCATTTTTGAATTTAATTTTTATCTCTTGTTTTCCTTTACTATAAGTTCTATTAGATTCTGAACCTGTAAATACTAAATATTCCAAATCTTTATCTGAAATATCTGTACCAATTTCAATTCGGAGTTTATGACGATACTTTTTTATCTCGTCACAATTATACGAATTTTTTTTTATTTCTATTTTAAAAAGTTGCCGATTGATTAAATTTCTTGATAAATAAGATAAGACTTTATCCTCATTACCTGTCCATTCTTTTATGGCACTTACAATATCAATATCATCTAAAGTAATAAAATGATTTAATATCTTCTCTTTAGACGTTTTTAAATTTTCTTTACTAATATCATTATTAAGAAAAAATAATAAACTCTTAGAGCCATGAAGTTGCCAACCATTGTTAGTCAAATACTTTGCCCGTTTTAATATTCTTATCAACATTTGTTCTGCACTTAGTACTGTTCTGTGCAAATATACTTGCCAATACATGATTCTACGTGCAATAAGAAATTTTTCAATAGAATAGATACCTTTCTCTTCAACTACTAACTCATTGTCTACAACAGATAACATTTGAATTATTCTATCATATCCAATTACCCCTTCTGCAACTCCTGTAAAAAAACTATCTCTATTTAAATAATCCATTCTATCCATATCCAATTGACTGGATACTAATTGATATAAAAACTTCTTTGGATGTTTTTTATTAAAAATTTGAATTGCTAAATCTAAAGCTCCATTAAATTCTTCATTTAACTTCTCCATTAATAACGTAGATAGATCTTCATGGTGAAGATTCATAATCGTATGTTCTAACGTATGAGAAAAAGGTCCATGTCCAACATCATGTAATAGAATCGCTAATGTAACTCCTTCAGCTTCGGCTTCCGTAATTTCAATATTTTTCTGTCGCAATACTTTTATTGCGAGTTGCATTAAGTGCATCGCTCCTAATGCATGATGAAATCTGGTGTGTAATGCACCAGGATAAACGTAATGTGTTAAACCTAATTGTTTGATACGACGTAACCGTTGGAATATTGGATGTTCGATGATATCGAATGCCAAGTCGAAAGGAACTGTTATAAATCCATAAACTGGATCATTTATTATTTTCCGTTTATTCATGTTTTAGTATATATAAGGTGTGGTAAATATACTTATTAAAATATGAAGTGAAAAATATTTAGTTCGTAGTTATTCCTTATGGTGTGTCACTATCATTCTTTTTAATTAATTTAGCAACATTATTTTTAAGTTATATACAAATGTAAGAAATAAAAAATCATATTTCCAAAATTTATATTATTTTTTTTCATATATATAAACTTGTTAATATTCAACTAACACTGATTTATAATAATGGATGATAACTATTATTAATAAAATAGTGATTTTAACTACAATTTAAATTAGATATATTTAGTTGATAAGTATATAAATTAGATTAGGAGTAAAACTTAACTTTTTATTTACCTTAGTAACAATTATATAATAAATTATACATTTAAAATCGTTCTTTTAACCGTTACGTAGAATTAAGATAAAACAATAAAAACTATATAGATGAGTGAAATTAAAATATTATGGGCAGATGATGAAATAGTAATGCTTAAGCCACAAGTTATGTTTTTGGAAAGTAAAGGCTATAAAGTTACGACTGTCTCTAATGGATATGATGCTTTGGATGAATGTGAGGAGGATGATGAAATTGATATTGTCTTTTTAGATGAAAGTATGCCTGGATTAACTGGTTTAGAAACACTACAAAAAATTAAGGAAAAATTTCCCAATTTACCTGTTGTAATGATTACTAAGAATGAGGCGGAACACATTATGGAAGAAGCGATTGGTGCTCAGATTACTGATTATCTAATCAAACCCGTTAAGCCTCAACAAATTATTATGACTCTACGTCGTGTATTTGATGGGAAAAGATTGGTTCGAGAAAAAACAAAATTAGATTACCAACAAGAGTTTCGTCAAATCTTCATGGAAATCAATAGTGGATTAGATTTTGAAAGTTGGGCTGATATTTATAAAAAAATTATTAATTGGGAATTAAAATTAGATGCTTCTCAAACTACTGCGATGGCCGATATT
>CAZEOC010000066.1:0-12723 GCA_964513525.1 uncultured Saprospiraceae bacterium
TTGAACAGTTTGGAATCTGTAGAAACCTTAAAAGCCAAGAATACAAGATTAGCGAATCCATCGCACGAATCCGCTTACAAAGAATCTATAAAAAATCTCAAAGTTCTTTTCTTATAGATGAATAAAACCAAATTAAGAAGCATGCGACTAACTTTATATTTTGTTATTATATTAGTTATTACTGGAATCAGTCTTTATTTTTCAGAAACCTATGAACGAAAAATTCAGAAGGAAGAAGCTTTATTAGAACAAGAAAGATTAGAAAAAGAGGAAAAACGGATTGAATTATTAGAATATTATAGAATTAATACGCATTTAGATTCTGTTGATTTATCAAACTTGGATTTAAAATATTTTCCGATGGATATATTGAGAAATTTGAAAAGTCTAAAGTACTTGAATTTATCTGGTAACAAGATTATTGAAATTCCTTATGATATATTTGATTTAAAAAAATTAGAATATTTGAATGTTTCTCATAATGCGTTGACTCATCTTTCTAACTCTGGTAGAAAATCAAAAATTAAATATCTACTATTAAATAATAATCGCATAGATAATTCGCTGATAAGTGGTTTAGATTCTTTAGAAGTTTTGGATATGTCTAATAATATGATAAGATATAAATATCATATTTCTAATGAGGAATATCCTAATTTACGAGTTCTTAGTTTAAGTAACAATCAAATAGAAATAGTAAGTGGATTGGAGAGTTTATTTTGGTTGAGAAAGGTAAATCTTTCCAATAACCAACTGACTGAAATTCCAATTTTTAATGAGTATGGAAGTTTATATTATTTAGACCTTTCTGATAATGAAATTAGTGGATTATCATATCGCAATATGATTACTTCTGTGCCGAAAACGGTATTATTAAAAAATAATAAAATAGAAATATTCGAGTTTAATTCATTTTTTCAATCTGTAAAACATTTAGATTTATCTAATAATCAAATTAGTAATTTGGGAGAAATGTATTATTTCGATGAACTAAATTACTTGAATCTTTCGGGAAATTCTTTCAATGGAAATATAAATTATGTTGACGATATTGCAATAATAGATTCTTTGGATATTAGTAATAATGAAATTGCTAATTTTTCGTGGAATAGTGCAGCTTTAACTTATTTAAACCTCGAAGATAATAAGCTGATAATCGAAAACTGTATTCTGGAAACCAATCAATTAGCTTATTTAAATATTAAAAATAATCAAGTGGAAAATCCTGATATATTTAATAATTCAATCTTATCAAATTTACCTAATCTAAAAAGGATAAATGCAACAAACACAAGTGTTTGTGAAGATAAAACTAAATCTTATCTGAATAGTGCAATTATTAATTGTGAATAAAAAATGGCGGAATAATATCAAATGATTTAATCTTTTTTATCTTTAATTATTAGTTAATCAAGAATACGAAATCATCAATGAGTTTTAGGGAAAATTATTTACAAAGCTTAAAAAAAGATTTGCCAATTATGTTGGGTGTTTCAGCTATAATTGGAACAGTGCTTTGTTTGAGTAATTTTTTAAATGGAAACGACAGTTGGACAAGAATCTTGAAATTGTCTCTTCATGGTAGTTTAATTTCCTTCTTTTTATGGCTTGGTAATGCATTTATTGTTGATTATTTGAATTATTATTATTCTTGGTTTGAACAAGCAAAACAACGAATTACGTATGGAATTATAGGCTCGATTGTATATACAATTGTTGCTTATGAGTTGATGCAGATTGTATTAATGAAGTGGTTTTATTGTGTTCCTTATGAAGAAACCATTGCTAATATTTCCTTTAGAAATTTACTTTTTCCGATTACAATTACTGCATTAATCACAATGATGGCACATTTAGTTGCTTTTTTTAATAAATGGCGAAAGGCAGAATTAGAAAAAGAAAAACTAAAAAGAGAACATTTAGCTTCACAATTTGAAGTACTGAAAAGTCAAGTTAATCCACATTTTTTATTTAATAGTTTGAATGCACTTACTGCATTAGTGCACAAAGACCAAGATTTAGCAGTTCAATTTATACAGCAATTATCAAAGGTTTATCGTTATATTTTAGATAATCAAAATAAGGAAATTATCAATTTAGAAACGGAGATTAAAGCTTTAGAATCTTATATCTTTTTATTGAAAATTCGATTTGGTGATAATTTGAATATCAATTTAGATTTGAAAAATAAAACACAAACGAAGGTTGTGCCTTTGGCTTTACAAATGTTGGTCGAAAATGCAATTAAACATAATATTGTTTCTAAATCTAAACCTTTAACTATTGATATTACTACTGCAGATAATAAAATTATAGTTAGAAATAATTTACAAATTAAAAATAATGCTGCCGAACCATCAGGAATTGGTTTAGCGAATATTAAAGCTCGTTATCAATATTTAACTCAAAAAGATATTGAAATCAATGAAAACGACACTGAATTTATTGTAAAAATTCCACTGATTTTATAAAGGTGTCCGACACTTTCTATTCAACCTTGAATTCAAAATGTTTATTCATAATTTATCAAAAAAAGTGTCCGATACCAAATTTACAATTCAAAAAAATGAAAGTATTAATTGTAGAAGATGAAAACTTAGCAGCAGAACGATTGAAAGATTTGATTTTGCAATATGATAATTCGATTGAAATCGTAGATTGGTTAGATTCAGTTGAAGAAACAATAAATTGGCTGAATAATAATGAAATGCCCGATTTATTATTTTTTGATATTCAATTAGCAGATGGTTTAAGTTTTGAAATATTTGATGCAATTGAAATTACAGCACCAGTTATTTTTACAACTGCTTTTGATGAATATGCGCTTCGAGCTTTCAAAGTGAATAGTATTGATTATATATTAAAACCCATTGATAATCAAGAACTTAAATCTGCAATAGATAAATTCAAAACACAATATCAAAAGGAAGAAACACCGATTCCAAATTGGAATATTCTTCAAGAAACATTAAAAGCGATTAAATCTGGTAAGGATTATAAAAGCCGTTTTGCAGTGAAAAAAGGCGTGCATTTAGCGTCAATTCCTGTAGATGATATTGCTTATTTTTATTCTGAACATAAAATTTCTTGGCTAAAAACAAACGAAGGAAAAAAATATGCGGTTGATTATACCTTAGACCAACTTTCTGAAATTCTAAATCCAAAAGATTTTTTCAAACTCAACCGAAAATATCTTACTTCAATTAAAGCAATAAAAGATGTCGTCATTTATTCAAACAGCCGATTAAAAGTCCAATTACTTGACACAAAAAAAGATGAATTGATATTAATAAGTAGAGAGAAAGTAGGAAATTTCAAGAAATGGTTAGGTTGATAATGAATAATTAATAATGAGCAATTAATAACTATTGAAATACTTGTTTTAATTTTCAATTTTTAATTGTCCATTATCAATTTTCAATTGTTTACCTTTGTGGCAATTTTTAAAAATGGAATGTATTTATGAAAATTTTGCAATTGTGTAAAAAGTTTCCCTATCCACTAAATGATGGCGAATCTGTTGCGGTGAATTCATTGTCAAATCCTTTTCAACAATTAGGTTGTGAGGTTACTTTATTGGCGATGAATACTTCAAAGCACTTTGTTAAAATTGAAGAATTACCCGAAAGTTTTAATCATTACAAGGCAATACACACAGTTGAAGTTGATAATAGAGTAAAACCTTTGGATGCTTTAATTGCCTTAATTACAGGAAGGAATTATTTTCTAACTCGCTTTGAGTCAAGTGAATATGAATTAAAATTAAAGTCTTTGTTGGAAAATGAAGATTTTGATATTATTCAATTTGAAACCTTACAAACTTTAATTTTTTTAAAACCTGAAATTTTTAAAAATTGTAAAGCAAAAATAGTTTTACGTTCTCAAAATGTAGAGCATGAAATTTGGGAAAGAGTAGTGAGTAATACTAAGTTTGGTTTCAAGAAATGGTATTTAAATCATTTAACAAAGCAGTTGAAAAGTTTTGAAATTGAACAATTTGAAAACGTTGATGCATTAATCGCAATTACGGAAAGAGATTTGAATTTATTCAAGAAATTAGGTTTTAAAGGCAACGGACAAGTTACACCAATTGGTTTGAATGCTGCAAAATATTTACCTAATTTTCAGAGCTATGAAGATAATCCGAATTTAAGTTTCATTGGAACATTAGATTGGTTTCCAAATATTGAAGGTGTGAATTGGTTTTTGAAGTCAGTAATGCCGAAAATAAATGATATTAAATTACATATTGCAGGTCGAAATGCGCCAGAGAGTTTGTTAAATTTAGATATGAATAATGTAATTGTTCATGGAGAAGTAGAAAGTTCTGCGGATTTTATTAACAAACACTCGGTTATGATTGTTCCATTGTTTTCAGGTAGTGGAATGCGAGTAAAAATATTAGAAGGAATGGCTTTGGGAAGAGTGATTTTAACGACTTCTTTGGGCGTAGAAGGAATTGCAGCGGAAGATGGAAAGCATATTTTTATTGCAAATACAGAAGAAGAATTTATTGAAAAAATAGATTATATAAAGACACATAAAGATTCATTAAAAGTAATAGGTGAAAATGCACAAGCCTTTATTGAATCGGAATTTGATAATTTAGCAATTGCAAAAAAGTTGATAAATTATTATGAAGAATTAGTAGATTAGACTCTTTGTTAATTTGTTACTCAAGTAACTGATTAGAAATGAACTAAGCAACTAAGCAACTATAACAATATTGAAAAAATTATTGATTTTGACGGCAAGATTTCCATACCCTTTGGAAAAAGGTGATAAACTACGTGTTTATTATCAGTTAAAAGAATTGTCTAAAAGGTATGAAATCATTCTATGTTCTCTAACAGAAGGTCCTATTAATATAAAGGATTATCAAGAGGTTAAAAAGTATGCTTTTAGAATATATACATTTAATCGACCTGTTAGAATGATTCTTAGGAATTTAGTTTACGCTTTTTATAAAGGGCTTCCATTACAAGTTGGATATTTTTATGATAAAACAGTAAAAGAAGAAATACACGAAATAATTGCTAAAGAAAAGCCTGCTCATATTTTTTGTCAATTAATTAGAATGGCAGAATATGTTAGAGAAGTTGATGTTCCTAAAACGATTGATTATATGGATACTTTTTCAATTGGAGCAAAACGTTGGGCTAAAAATGCTAAAAAAATAATTCAACCAATTATTAGAAGAGAAGCAGCAAAATTAGCAGCTTATGAGGCTCAAGTTTTTGATGATTTTGATAAACATACGATAATTTCTGAACAAGATAGAAATTATCTTGAAGTAGAAAATAAAGATCAGATAAAGATTGTACCTAATGGTGTAGATATGAATTTTTTCAAGCCAAATTGGAATATTACTAAAGAATATGATATTGCATTTGTTGGAAATATGGGTTATGTACCGAATGTTGAAGGTGCTCGATATCTTGTACAAGAGATATTACCTATTTTATTGAAAAAAAATCCGAATATTAAAATATTAATTGCAGGAGCAAGACCTTCTGCTTTAGTTCAAAGTTTAGCAAGTGAAAATGTAACTATTACAGGTTGGATAGAAGATATTAGAACTGCATATGCCTCTTCAAAAATATTTGTTGCACCACTTTTTTTAGGAAGTGGATTGCAAAATAAAATCTTAGAAGCGATGTCTATGTCTGTTCCTTGTATCACGACTACTTTAGTAAATAATGCAGTAAAAGCATTACCAAATAAAGAGATTTTGATTGCAGATGATGAATATGCTTTTGCTTTTCAAATTAATAAACTTTTAGATAAACCAAAGCAAATTGAACAAATTGGTGATAATGGGCTTAAGTTTATAAAAGAAAATTACAGTTGGGAATCATATGTAGATGAATTAATAAAATGCTTCGAAGAAAAATAAAAGGAAATTTTAATTAAGTAACACTAACAAATAAATTTATCAATTGACATTGACTAATTATTAAATTGATTACTAATTATTAATTGTCAGTTACCAATTATTAAATATCAAATGGATTATAAATTGAATACAATCGAGGAAGCGATTGAAGATATTAAAGCGGGTAAAGTAATTATCGTTGTCGATGATGAAGACCGTGAAAATGAAGGTGATTTTATTTGTGCTGCAGAGACAGTTACACCTGAAATTATCAATTTTATGGCAACGCACGGAAGAGGTTTGATTTGTACGCCTTTGACGGAAGAACGTTGTAACGAATTGGATTTATATCCAATGGTTTCTACAAATACAGCGATGCACGAAACTGCTTTTACCGTTTCTATTGATTTGATTGGTCAAGGTTGTTCAACAGGTATTTCTTCTTATGACCGTGCGACTGGTATTAAAGCATTAGTAGATAAAAATACTAAGGCAGAAGATTTTGCTCGTCCTGGACACATTTTTCCTTTACGTGCTAAAAAAGGTGGCGTTTTAAGAAGAACTGGTCATACAGAAGCTGCGATTGATTTAGCAGTTTTGGCAGGTTTAGCTCCAGCTGGAGTTTTAGTAGAAATCTTGAATGAAGATGGAACTATGGCTCGTTTACCAAATTTGGTAAAAATCGCCGCAAAACATGATTTGAAATTAATTACCATTAAAGATTTGGTTCAATATAGAATGGATCACGAACGAATTATTGAAGAGGAAGTTCGTGTAAATATGCCAACCAAATATGGTGATTTTGATTTAATCGCTTACAAGCAAACGACAACTGACGAAGTTCATTTGGCATTGAAAAAAGGCGATTGGGAAAAAGATGAACCTGTTTTAGTAAGAGTACATTCTTCTTGCGAAACTGGAGATATTTTAGGTTCATTGCGTTGTGATTGTGGAGACCAATTACATAAGGCAATGAAAATGGTTGAAAATGAAGGAAAAGGTTTGATTTTATATATGCGTCAAGAGGGTAGAGGAATCGGATTATTGAATAAGTTGAAAGCTTATAAATTGCAAGAAGACGGTTTGGATACTTATGAAGCAAATGAGAAATTAGGTTTCCGAATGGATGAAAGAGATTACGGTGTTGGTGCTCAAATCTTGAATGATTTAGGAATTTCAAAATTGAGATTGATGACAAATAATCCAAAAAAACGAATCGGCTTAATTGGTTATGGTTTAGAAATCGTAGAAAATGTAGCTATCGAGATTGCTCCGAATTCTCATAATGAAAAGTATTTGGAAGCAAAGCGTGACATAATGGGACACGAAATTTTACAATAATTATTGGAATATATATTTAAATAGCGCACAGATTTTATTTTGAATTTATCATTATGAAATCTGTGCTTTTTCATTTCACTTTTAACCAACCTTCTCGAATTATATTTCTTCCTTTTCCAAAATCTACTTCTGTATTAATCGGTTTAATATCGCTTGTCGCTTGATAGTTTGCTTGCTGCCAAACCATTTTATTAGAATTACTGCCTAATTTTGGTAATTGAATTTCATTTGGATTGGTAATTATCGGTTTTACTCGAAATTTCATTTCCATATTAGCAATAGCATCTTGATATTTTGCTGGTAATTGTAATTCAAAAGTTGGTAAAATGCCTGAGATTGTATGAATTTTTCCATTTGGATTGATTAATAAAATCAACTCTAAATCCTTTTTAATACTTACGTTTTCTAATGCAGTTGAATTAATATAATTACTTAAATCTTTATCATTTAAACTATAAAAATTACTAAAATCGTCATTTTTAAAATATCCAATTACACCATTATCTTTAAAATCTTGTTGTCCAATTATCAATGGAAATTCTAAATCTTTAAGCTCTTCATTTGCCAATAAACCTTTAACCTCTAAAGAAAAACGACATTTTACTAAAGCTAAAGGTTGACCAAAAAGTAAACTAAAAACATTAGTATCTGAAACTGAATTCATTTGATTAAGCATAATTCCGTCATCAATTGTACGCATCATTGCAGACAAAGCACTTCCATTATTTTCATAATCAATAATTCCTTTGACTAAGTTTTCTATGGTCGTGTTTGGAAATGGTTTCGCATCATTTGGTAACCATCTTGCTTCTCCTTTTTCGCTTCTTTGGAAAGTAATTAATTCGCCAATATTATAGCCAGAATTATCATAAATCGTTAGACTTTTGTCTAAATAATCGGTCATTAACCAAGCTAATATTGGTGTATCTTCATTGGCTAAATAAAGTGGTTGATTCGTATCAATTCCGATAAAATCTACAAGTATGCGAGATTTTTGAATTAATCTCGGTGTTAATAAAGAAATATTGGTTTGTTCGATTTGTTTATCATCAATTCCATTTGCTTTTAAAATTTTAGGAATACGATTTTCTCGTTCATCAATAGGAGAAATAACTTGACCAAAATCATCTGTGATTTGTACGATATTTGGAATTATAAAACCATTTCTGAAAGCATGAATATTTTCCATTTGTAAAGGAAAACCTAAAGTTCCGCCATCAACTTTGTTTTTAATATTTTCATTTTCAATTGGAATTATATCATTGATATCAATTCCTAAAAGCATTTCATTAAATCCACTAATTTGTTGAGAAACAATATCTAAACCATCAATTATTCCAATTATGTTATTCAATAATGATTTATCAGTTTCCTCATTTATATTTTTCTGATGTGATTTTAATTTTCTTAATAATAAAACAGAAGTCTGTGTACTCAATAATGTTCTGCCACTGAAAGTGTATTTATTAAACTCATCAAACTCTTCTGCTTTGAGCAGAAATTCAAAATCATTTAAATTCCAATTTGTCAATTTATCTTTTCCATTTGGAAAATAATTGACTGACCAATCCAAAAATAAAGGTGAAAAATTTTGATTAGGAAAGTGTTTTGAAAATGCTTTTAAAGCAAGTCTTTCGCCTGAAAATCCTGCTATTTCCAAAAGTTTTTTATTGTCTAATTCTTGATAAATTTCATCATTCCAAATTAGTGTTTGTTGTTTTTGTATAGTTTCAGCAGTTGTTTGTTCTTTAGTTGTTATCTGTTTTAATAGAAAGGACGAAAAATCAGGATTGATTAATATAGCTTCTTTAAGCAAATCGGGAATAACCAAAGGAAGTTTATCTGAATTCGGTAGAGTAGGAGTCTGAAAATCAATTGTTTGAGCAGTATAATGTTCTTTTAAATTAGAAATAGTTTGCCCAGAAAAACGACATTTCAATACTTTATTATATGCGTATTTATCAATTCCTTTTGTTGAATGTATCAATAAAACAGGTTCGTTTGCTTCCCAATAATTTGGTTGTGAAACTTTATTTAAGGTTATATTTTCGAAGTTATTGTCCAATAAAATATTTAACTCATTTAATAATTTCTCACGTGATATTTCTATTGATTTTATATTTTCAATTGCTGATTCAAAATTTTTGAGTTGTTCTTGAAAATCAGTATTTAAGCTTTCTTTATTTCTATTTTGTTCTTGTTTAATGTAAGTGCTATACAGCTTTGTTTGAATCGAGGCTTTATTATTTTGTGCTTTATTTAATTCAACTTGTACAGTATTTAGTTGATTTAATAATTGATATGCACCAAGGTTTATTAATTGGTTTTCTAAATTTTCAACTTCAGTATTTGCTTTAATTTCCCAAATATTTCCACCATTTTCAGCTGTAAACCATGATTGATGAGCTTTTTTATTTAATTCTTTAATTCCGCCATTTTTATCAATTTCATTTACCAAATCATATTCAAAAGCGGCTAATAATTTTATAGCTTTCTCTGTATCTTCTAATGATAAATCCTGTTCATTCATCATTTTTTCTTGTATCAATCGAGTGATTCCATCAAAACTTGAATTAGCAATTATTACTTCAGGTTCAATTTCTGGTAATCGATTATTGGCAGAATTTTTAGATTTCTTATTCCATAAAATATGATAAAGTGTTCCATGACAGAACAAATCTAATCCATTATAATTGGGTTCATTATTCTGTTTTTTTGCCCAATTTTCAAATGCTTTTTCTGCTATTTTAAGTTTATCAAAATCATTAGCTTTTTTGATATCTAAAACATTAGAAAAAGAAAAATTCAAATGATGTAATTCTTCAATTAGATTTTCGGTGTTTTGATAAGTCGTATTAATTGGATTAAAATCTTGGTTAGAATACCAACCAGAAACTTGATAAGAAAGTAATAATGAAGCCTTTTCTAAATCCTGCATTTCATCAATGAAGGAAAATATATTTTTATTTTCAGGTGTAAAAACACTAAATGCAGCATCGCCCGAACCGATAGCTGATAAAAATAAATCCTTTTCCTTTTTATCGCCTTGAAAATCCTTTAAATCAATCGTTTTACCTAATCGACAAGGTATAAGTTTACCATTTTTCTCTAATAGATAATTCGCCTTATTAGTTGGATTTTCTTCAATGAAATCACTTAAAATTAACCAAGATTTGATTTGAATTTCATTATTATCATTCAAATACAAACGATTAACTAACCAACGATTTGGAACTTTAGGAAACTCAATTTCTGAATTATTTCCAACTTCTTTTCCTTGTGTTAAACTTTCTGGTAATAACCATTGTAAATGAATTCCTTTTGTCGCATGATTACTTTGTTCTATGAAGTTTGGATTAGCTTGTTCAAACTTAGTAACTCGTTTATAATCATTTGAATTCAAGGCATATTTTCGACTTTGATTGCTTAGATTATTATCTACAACCATTGCATCAATTAATATCGGAACTAATAAAGTAGGTTTCATTTTTTGCATTTATTGAAATAGTTTACTGAAAATCAGTTCTTTATTTAATTGTGTTTCAACCGTTGTGTTTTTACTTTGTAGGATTTCAATATCTTCATTCACCAATTCAAAAACAGTTGGACTTTGTTCTAATTGAATTGCGAATTCAGCAGGAGAGAGGTTTGTTTTTCCTAATTGCAAAGCAATGTTTTGCTGCAAATTTGTAATATTCAAAACTCGTTTTTCCTTATTTCTAAAATCAGAATCCGTTAATTTTAGGTTTTTATCCAATCGTTTTCCAATTTCTTTATCAATTGAGCGGAGTTGGACTTCGTTATTAATAATTGCCAAAGTTTGATGTTCTGTTGCTGTTTTTATTTCAATCAATCGTGGAATTGTTTCAAATAAAACAAATGAAATATTAGTGGCTAATTTAGTATTTCTAATTAATTGAATTGGTTTCAATTTTTCAATATCTTCATAAGCGAGAATTTGAAAATTTGGATAATTAGAAACTATTGAAGAGCGAATCATTAAACCTGAAATTGTACCTAAAATCGATTTTTTAGCTCCTAATTTATTATTAGTTTTTTGGCGAAGAATATTATTCATTGCTGCTTGTAACAACATATCTCGCTCAGAATGAATTCCAATACTTAATGCGCCATCTAATGCTGCATTTGTCCAATTTTTATCCAAATAAAATAATCGCATACTTTCATTTGGTAATAAATTTTCATCTGCAATTATATTATTAAAAGGAATATTCTCTAACAACACTAATTCCGCTAACCAATCTATTATTCCTTCTGGAAATGGATTTTCAGATTCGATATAAGCCGCAATTTGGTCGGTCAATTCGCCTTTTAGAAGTTCGGTTAAATCTTTACTTTTCATTGGTTTTAAATATTTTGAATTAGTATTAGACGAGTTTATTTAGAATAATTGTTCAATAAGCGCTTCATAAATTTCTGTTGAATTTTCTATTCGTTCAAATTCGTTTCTATCCAAAACACCATTTAAATCTACTAACTCCAATTCTGCTCGTTTTTCTAATTCATCTTTTGCTCGAATTCCTCCTAAGTCGCCACGTTCTGCCAAACCTAAAGTATTCATTGCAGCTTGTAAACTTTGAATTAATAAATGATTAGAATTTTCAGACATTAAATCATCCAAAGTTAGATTAGCATTTTCACTATTATTAATAATTGATAAGATGTTTTTATAAAAATTTTGCTTTGCAAAAAAGGTATCTAAAAAGCTATTTGCACTTTGTTTCCATCTCAATAAATGTTGAGAAAAATATACATCTGATAATGCCAATAAACGACCAGTTTGCCAAGCAACTGAATAAGACAAGTCAAAAATTCCAGTTTCAGAATCATAAATCATTGCACTTTCAGCACTGAAATTTGGTGCAAAATTCTGATTGTCAATTATCGTTGGTGCAAGCGGACTTCTATAAAAAGCAGTTGTATGTTCGCCTTGTTGAGTTTCGTATTTCATCGGAACATATCCACCTTCTAAGATGGTTTTTATCCGTTGGTTTTCAATGTTTTTATTAGTATCTAATCGTAACATTTGATGATTATCTACTAAGTTTTTAGCAACAATTTCAAACTCTTCTTTTGCTGCTTCACAGTAAAATTCCCAACTATATAAAGATAGAAATGTGACTTTGCTATTTTCAATATTTCGGTTTAATTTATTATATTTAAAATACTGTAAATCAACTAAATGTATAATGTTTCTACTGTTGTGTTTTGGAGAGCGATTTGTGAAAATAGTCGAAAGGTAGTTTTCTTCATCTTTGGTTTGCACAAAAGCTAAAAAAGGTAATTCTTCTGATTTTGGAAAACAAGTGTTGATATAATCTAAAGGAATATCAATAAACATATTTTCACCTTCAAACCTTGCGCCAGTTCGACTCAATTCTGACCAATCTTCAATTGCTAATTCTTCTTCTTCAAAAAGTAATTAAATTATAAACTTTTCTTCGTTGTAGAAGTTTAATTCAAAATTCTCATAACAATCTATTAAA
>CAZEOC010000067.1:0-12647 GCA_964513525.1 uncultured Saprospiraceae bacterium
ATAAATGATGAATTATAAATACTATTCTACCAAAAAACGGAAATAGTAATGTTGATTCATCATTCATCATTCATTGCTCATCATTTAAAAAAATGATTGTAGTAACAGGTTCAGCAGGATTTATTGGTAGCGTAGTAGCGAGTTCATTGAATAAGGCAGGTCGAGAAGATTTAGTATTAGTTGATGATTTTAGTCATGCTGCGAAGAATTTCAATATTGATAATTTAAAATATGATGAATTAATACATCGAGATGATTTTATTAATTACTTGACTGAAAATCCAACTAAATTCGAATTTATTATTCATTTAGGAGCAAGAACAGATACAACTGAAACCGATATTGATTTATTCAATCGATTGAATCTAAATTATACCAAAGCGATTTGGGAAGTATGTACTGAATTTAATATTCCTTTGATTTATGCTTCCAGTGCTGCGACTTATGGTTTAGGAGAGTTTGGCTATAAAGATAGTCATGATTTATGCGAAAAATTAAAACCATTGAATGCTTACGGAGATTCAAAAAATGATTTTGATATTTGGGCATTAAAACAAGAAAAACAACCACCATTTTGGTATGGTTTGAAGTTTTTTAATGTTTATGGTCCAAATGAATATCACAAAAGTAGAATGGCTTCTGTTATTTTTCACACACACAAACAGATTATCGAAACAGGTAAAATGAAGCTTTTTCGTTCGCACAATCCAGACTTTAAAGACGGAGAACAAATGCGAGATTTCGTTTATGTGAAAGATGTTGCCAGTGTTTGTGAATTTCTGATGAATAATAAACCTGAAAATGGTATTTATAATTTAGGAACAGGAAAAGCAAGAACTTTTTATGATTTAGCTGCGAATACTTTCAAATCAATGGGATTAGAACCTAAAATATCCTTCATTGATACACCGAAAGATTTAAGAGATAAATATCAATATTTTACGGAAGCAGATATGTCAAAGCTACGAGAAGTTGGATATGAAAAACCATTTTCTACTTTAGAGGAAGGTATCAAAAATTACGTTCAAGATTATTTAATGGATAAAGAATATTTTTAATTTATTTTGCTCAAAAAGATGTCGGATACCTCATGTATTCGACATCTTTTTGTTAGTTATAAACTCAAGAAAATGAAAAAACTACTTTATATTTTAATAGTAATAATTACAGTTGTTGGAATAAATGCTTGTACAGATACACCTTCACAAGCGAATTTAGAAACACAAATTTTGTCTTTAGAAGATAGTGTTTTTACCAATAATATGGAGGTGAAACCAGCTCAAGAAGATAATGTAGTTATTCTATCTAAAAAATATCAAGAATATGCTTCAACGGAAGGAACGCCTGATAGTTCTGCGGTTGATGCTTTGTTTAAAGCAGTTGCTTTGGCAAAAAATGTGAATAGAAGTTATGCTAAAGCGATTCAATTATTAAATAAAATCTATACAGATTATCCAGAATCTCCTCGTGCATCTACGGCATTATTTTATGAAGGATTTACTTATGCGAATGACTTGCAAGATTTTGATAAAGCCAAAAAAGTATATGATGAATTTTTGAAAAAATATCCAACAGATCCAATGGCAGCTTCTGTTATGGCCGAAATTGAGAACTTAGGAAAAACACCAGATCAGATTATTGAAGAGTTTCAGAAAAAAGCCGCAGAGGAGGAGAAATAGTGAGTATTTGGAAGGCATGGTCTTTGCCAATTAATTGAACTATAAGCCCTCAATCGGGCGATGATAATAACATATTGTAAGCAGTATGAAAAAATAATCACCTTATGAAAATTCAATTACTTATAACACTAATATTATTTGTATCCATTCAACTTTTTGGACAGCAAGATGAGAATTATTATCCTTTTACGTCAGTTGAAGAAGGAAAAGAAATGCCTTTAGAAGTATTCTATTTGGATTTGTCAGAACAAGACTTAAAAGACATTCCAACTGGAATAGAACAATTTGAAAATTTGAAAATATTAAATTTATCAAATAACGATATTAGAGTAACAAAAGGCGATTTATCGACTTTTAAACATCTTGAAACTGTCGACTTTTCTAATAATCGATATTTAGATATTGATGCTTTAGCAGTAGTATTGAAAGCAGTTCCAAGTTTAAAATGTTTGAAATTGACGAAGTTGAGGTTGAGAGATTATCCAGAAGCGATTAATCAATTGACACAATTGGAAGAATTAAACTTATCTTCTAATGCTTTGACTAAGTTTCCTGTTTCGATTATCGCACTTAAAAATTTAAAAACAATAAATTTCTATCGGAATGAAATTACCGATGTGCCAAGCGAAATTCAACGATTACAAAATCTAAAAGTATTAGAATTATCGTTTAATGAAATAACAAGTTTACCTTTTGAAATTGGAAATTTAGATAGTATCGAGCAAATTATTTTGTTAGAAAATAAAATTGAAGAATTACCAGTAACAATTGGAAATTTAGGCGACTTAAAAGTATTGAATTTGAATGCAAATCAAATGAAAGAATTGCCAGAAACGATAAGTGAATTGAGGAGTTTGGAAACTTTAGAGTTAGCCGCAAATCAATTTACAGATTTGCCAGAAGATTTACAATATCTACAAAATCTAACGAAGTTAAATTGCTACGCAAATCAATTTAAAGAAGTTCCAGAAGTGATATTCAAATTGAGAAATTTGGAAGAATTGAATTTGGCAAGTAATCAAATTAAGTCAGTTTCTAAAGAAATCAGAGGATTACGACGATTACAAATCTTGAATTTTTATCAAAATCCTTTAACGGATGCAACTAAGAAAAAAGTCGCAGAAATATTACCAGAAGGAGTTAAGATTCGATTTTAAAAATAAAATAAATATTCCTGCCAATGAATTAATCTAAATTCAGGCAGGAACATTTTACTATTATAAATTGACTTTTTTCATTCTATTATTTTTAATGTGTTGTTTAATTATCTTCACTACATCTAAATTATGCTTATAAGAAGTAATAGAATCTTTTAAATCTTCAACAGATAAGTTTTCCTCAATATCAATATATCCAAACCCTTTATATGTTCCATTTTCAATTACAAAAATAGCTTGTTCCGTTTTTGTCCTTGCTTTTTCCATTAAAATAAAACTTCCTTCCAATTCAGGAAATTGAATTCGAGCAATCGCTGCATCAACTCTTTCATTATAAGTATCAGGTAATTCTTCGCCTGTACAAGCTCCCAAACATTTTTTCAAATGATAATGAAAACAAGCTCCTTCACCACTTTCCAAATCTGTCTTTCGTTGACAAAGCTGATATTCAGCTTGAAAATAACGTAATGCACTTAGTGCTTCTTCTCTACGTTTGAAAGTATAAATAACATCTAAAGATTTTAGATTCTTAGAAGCAGCTAATCTTTTATAACCATCATCATCCATATAAGTGAAAACACAATAGGTTTTTTTTCGAGGTTTTTGAGCGGTATTATAAACAGGTTGAAGCGTTTTGATTTCGTGAGATTCTAATAGTAAAGCGGCTAATTCACTTCCTGTCACTTCATGAGTAATATCATGCACTTCTCGCTGCATTTTTTTTGCTTTTGCCGTCTTATTTGCAAAATGCTCCATGATTCGTTTTTTAATATTGATACTTTTACCAACATAAATAACATCACCATTCTGATTATGAAAATAATAAACACCACAATCTTCAGGCAAAGCGTGCAATTGTTCTAAAGTGAAGTTTGGTGGCAGTTTAGAAGCACTTACACCTCTATTAACCAAACCTGTAATTGAGTCTTCTGCGGTTTCTTGTTCTAAAATGAGTTCAAATAACTTTACAGTTGCCAAAACATCATCCATTGCTCGATGTCGGCGTTCTACTGTAATTCCTAACATATCAATCAGAGAATCTAAATTATATCGTCGTCTTCCAGGGAAAACTAATCGACTCAAACGTACTGTACAAAGCTGTTTTCGACGATATATGAAACCTAAACGAGCTAATTCTTCTTTGATAAAACCATAATCAAAATTAACATTATGAGCGACAAAAATAGCACCTTTTGTCATTTCAACAACCTCTTTTGCTACTTCAAAAAACTTTGGTGCATCAGCAACCATTTCACTTGAAATACCTGTAATTCGAGTAATATTTGGTGGAATTGAACATTCAGGATTGACTAAACTTTGGAATCTATCCACTACTTTTTCGCCATCATGCAAGACGATTGCAATTTCAGTAATCCTATCTCTTTTAGCTTTTACTCCAGTTGTTTCTATATCTACGATTGCATACATTCCGCAAAATAGTGATATTTTATTAATAAAAAATAAGCAAATTAAAGATTTAACTAAATCTTGATGATAGATTGAATTATACTTCGACCTTATTTTTATTTCTTCGACAACGTTCTCCGCAATATTTTACATTTTCCCAATCCTTAGCCCACTTTTTTCGCCATGTAAAAGACTTTTGGCAAGTCAAACATATTTTGGTTGGAAGATTAGATTTTTTGATTTGTTTTGGCATTTTTGATTTATGTTTCAAAGATGTTTAGAATTAGCGTTTAGATTCATTGTGTTTTATTAGATGTCAATTTATTAATTCTAATAATTTGAAAAAGTTTGAAGAAATAAAGAAATATTTACCTAAAAAAGATAATTATTTTCAACGAAACAAGAAGCGGTGTTTTATGAAAAAAGACGATGAATATTTCATAAAAGTTGATTGTTTGAAGAATAATTTTGTGAAGGTTTGTTTAAAGTAGAATTAATATTTCATAAGTGAATTTTTATGAATGTTAAAATATTTCTTCAAGAAATATTCTTAAACAATACTCGTTTGAGATTTGTAAAGTAGTTAACTTTATATTTTAATATAGTTTACCTCAATAATTACATTGTCCTTCTCGCTTGTTTTTGGCATAGTTTTACAATTAAGATTGTATAATTAAAAAGTTATAAACAAGTCAATTTAAAATTACAAACTGAACAAACTATGAATTTCAAACAATCAATGCTAATCATTTTAGTTTTAGGATTAACCTCAATAACAAATAGTTTATTAGCTCAAGAAACAACAAATTTAGGATATGCTTATGATGAATATTCTGAAACTAAGTCTACGATTGCCTTAGACGGTGAAGACTTAAATGAAATATTCTTTACAGACCAAGAAAATAAGTTGTTATTCGTTGATTTTGAAGCACTTGGAGAGGATTTAGTAGCTTTAAAGATTACTTATAATCAGGAAGTTCTATTGACAGATGATGTTTCAGAATTACCAAAAAACACAATTTATGAAATAGATTTGAATACTTTAGAAGGTAAAAAAGAGTATAAAATGTTATTAGAAACGCCTTACGGAACACTTACTAAGACATTTAAAGTCAACTAATATTTAAATTTTACTAATTTAAAAAGGGAAAAATTTCCATAATTGGAATTTTTCCCTTTTTTAGTTTTATCCAGTGTTAATCTGGTCAATTGATTTTTGAAATTAATAAAGTTAAAATAAGTTAAAATTCTTCAATATCAATTACCGTCAATCCATCCTTCTTAAGTTCTTTGCTAATTTAAATTCAAAAACTTCCCTAATTTTGAACGAGTTCCTCTTGGTAATTATGAAAGAAAATAGTTGATTCTAAAATCACGAAATACTTAAAAAGTGGAGCAAAACCTCAAATAATAAACTTTGTCCGATTTTATACCAAATTGGATTTTGATTAAACAATATATGGTTTAATCTCATTTTTTAATTGTTTATTGCAATCACTTCTAATAATTATAGTCAAATCAAATTATGTCAATTGCTACACTTCAAGCTGTGCATCAGCAACTAATTACGGACTTTACAAAAGTGCGTGATTATTCTGAAAACCTTTGTAAACCACTACAAATAGAAGATTATATTCCCCAACCAGTTCCTTTTATTAGTCCTCCAAAATGGCATTTAGCACATACAACTTGGTTTTTTGAAGAGTTTGTTTTGAAACTTTATCAACCAAATTATAAAATCTATCATGAAGATTTTAGTTTCCTTTTTAATAGCTATTATAATGCTATTGGAACGAGAGTTTTTCGTGCAGATAGAGGAAATATTACACGTCCTGGAGTTTCGGAAATCTATGCTTATCGTCAATATGTGAATATTGCGATGATTGATTTATTGAAAAATACTGAAATTAATAAAGAGATATTAGATACAATCATTTTAGGATTGAATCATGAACAACAACATCAAGAATTATTGATTACAGATTTGAAATATATATTTGGACATAATCCTATTTTTCCTGTGTATAATTCTGACTTTTCTTTGGTTGAACAATTCAACGCTGCTGATGATAATGGGTCTGTAATTATAGCTGAAGGTGTTTACGAAATTGGTTATAACGGAAAAGATTTTCATTATGATAATGAAGTCGGACGACATAAGGTTTATTTGCATGAAGTAGAAATTTCAAAATCTTTAGTGACTAATGAAGAATATTTAGAATTTATTAATGATGGCGGTTATAAGCGTTTTGAATTTTGGTTAGATGAAGGTTGGAGTTGGGTGAATGAAACGGAAACAAAAGCACCACTTTATTGGCATGAAATCAATGGTGAATGGCATTATTATACACTTCAAGGATTACGAAAAGTAAATCCAAAAGCTATTTTATGCCACATTAATTTATTCGAAGCAGCAGCTTTTGCAGAATGGAAAGGAATGCGTTTGCCTACGGAATTTGAGTGGGAAATAGCAGCAGATAAGTTGAATTGGGGAACTCGATGGGAATGGACAAATAGTGCCTATTTACCTTATCCAAATTTTTCAAAAGCAGAAGGCGCAATTGGAGAATATAATGGAAAGTTTATGGTTAATCAAACCGTTTTGCGAGGCGGTTCTACGGCAACTGCACCAAATCATAGTCGAAAAACATATCGTAATTTTTTCCATACACAATTGCAATGGCAATGTACAGGGATTCGATTAGCTAAATAAATCTTACAATTTTTCATTGCTTTTTTATATTAATTACTAAATACGATTGTCATTAATCAATCGTCAACAGATAAAAAATGATGACTACAAATACAATAATTTCGCCCTTTGCTTTAGATGTTAAAAATGGACTTTCAGCGACACCGAAACGACTATTTTCAAAATATTTTTATGATGATAATGGAAGCAGAATTTTTCAAGAAATTATGGATATGCCAGATTATTATTTAACAAATGCAGAATTAGAAATACTAAGTTTGCAAGCCGCTGAGATATTCCAGCATTTAGATTTTGAAAATGGATTTAATATAGTTGAATTAGGTGCCGGTGATGGTCTAAAAACAAAAGCATTTTTGAATCATTTAGTTCGACAAAAAATTGATGTAACTTATTGTCCCTTAGATATTTCTCAAGAAGCAATGAATCTATTAGAAGCTGATATACGAGAAGATTTACCGGAGTTAGAAATTAATCCTTTGGTTGGAGATTATTTTGAAGTTTTAGCAGAATTAGACTTAGGAAATCGACCAACTTTGTTTTTGTTTTTGGGAAGTAATATCGGAAATTATGAAGAAAATCAAGCGACTGATTTGCTCCAACTTTTTAGAAAGTATATGAAGAAAGGAGACCAAATATTGGTTGGTTATGATTTGAAGAAAAACCCCAAAACAATTATAGATGCATATTTTGATAAATATGGAATTACAAAACGGTTCAATTTGAATTTATTACATCGAATGAATAGAGAATTAGAAGCTAATTTTGTAGTAGAAAATTTTGATTTTTATGCATATTATAATCCAATTTCTGGCGATGTGAGAAGTTTTTTGGTGAGTTTGGAGCAACAAAATGTATGTATTGGCGCAATCGGAAAAACAATTTCATTTGGCGCTAATGAATTGATATTTACGGAATTATCCAAAAAATATAGTTTGTCAGAAATTGAAAATATGGCATTTGAAGCAGGTTTTAAATTAAAAAAACATTTTTCAGATGAAGGAAATTTATTTGCAGATAGTCTTTTCATCGTTTAGAAAAAAAGATAAAAAATTGAACCTTAATTAAACAAAAATATGAAAAAGATACTCCTTTTAATAACTGTATTTATAGTGTTTTCAAATTGTGAAAATGCAATTAAAAATGAAGCTGCTCAAACTGTAGTGGAAGAAGGAACTGAAATATCAACATCTGAAAGTGTGGTGGAAACAGTTTTATCCGAAGAAAAAGAAATCGTTATGATTGAAAATGATTTAATAGGTTTTTGGGTCGGATATTTTAGGAGAAAGAATGATGAAAAATATGATTATGACAAAGCTATCATTGTAGATGAAGGATTTGTTTGGATGAGAGAAAATAAAATCAATATTTCTATTGATAAAATTGAAGGAACAAAAGTAATTGGACATAGTGTCGTGGCTGGAAATGATAGACCTTTTGAAGGAACAATTCAAGAAATTGATAATGGTTTATTTGAGTTCAAAGTAAAAGAACCTGGAGATGATAAATACGATGGCGTATTTTCTTTTACAATCGGAGATAATAGTCTTGAAGGAAGTTGGAAAGCATATAAGAAAATCGAAATTCAAGAACGAGAATATTCCCTTGAGAAAAAAGTATTCGAGTATAACCCCAATATTATGTTGGAAGAAGGAGAATATATCAATTGGAATAAGTTTAAAGAGAAAAAAGATGTCTTTGAAATAGATGATAATGAATTTGAAGAATGGATAAGTCGTACTTATTCAAGTGCTACAAGTTCTATTTATGAACTTAATGCTTCTAATGAATTATTGACAAAAGAAGCAGTAGAGAATTTGAAAAAAGGAGATTTAATTATCATCAGAAATACAATTTATGCTCGTCATGGATATTCATTCAAAAATCGTCCTTTGAGAGTGTTTTTTGATGCTCAAGAATGGTATATTCCTGTACATTCTAACATCAAGAGTGATTTTACAGAAATTGAAAAACAGAATATTAAACTCTTATTGAGATACGAAAAAAATGCATCGGAATATTATGATTATTTTGGCAGAGGATAAATTATTTTATTTATAATTATTAATTAGAAAAAGTTTATACGTTTGAACTCACCCCCAACCCCTCTCTTAAAAAAGAGGGGAGCAATACCCAGCTTCGTAATTTTCATCAAGTTGAGATAAAAGCCCCTCTTTTTAAGAGAGGGGTTGGGGTGAGTTTCATGGTTTTGTTGAATAGTTAAGTTTTTTTAATAAAAGTCAATGAATTTTATTGTAAATCGTTTATTATCAATTAGTTATTATCTGTTACTTAGTTATTTTTCTTATTTAATGTTATTAATAACAATTCAATATATTCCCATTGATTATGATGTTGCTTTTTTGAAAATTAAACAAACAGAAATTGCTTTAGATTATTATAAAGTTGCATTTTTTAGCCATGTTTATACCAGTATTTTTGTATTAATAATTGGAAGTTTTCAGTTTTCTACTTTTGTACGAAATCGTTTTACTCAGCTACATCGGAGTTTAGGAATTATCTATGTATTCTTGATTTTATTGATTGCAAGTCCTTCTGGATTTGTAATGGCAATCCATGCAAATGGAGGATTTTACTCAAAATTATCATTTATTATTCAAGCTGTTTTATGGTTTGTTTTTACATTAAAAGCAGTACAATATGCGAAATTAAAGAACTGGCTGAAGCATGAAAATTTTATGCTCCGTAGTTATGCTTTAACACTTTCTGCGATTAGTTTACGATTGTTTAAATGGTTGATAGTGAATACTTTAGAATTGCCACCAATGGATACTTATAAAATTGTGGCTTGGTTAGGTTGGACTTTTAATTTATTGATAATTGAGTTGTATATTCGAAATAAACGATTAAAGTATATTAGTAAATCATAATTAGTTTTCAAAAATTATTTTAAATGAACTAATTGAGTATCAAATAATTCTTAACTTTATTTCCTTGAAAAATCAGTACACGATTTTGATACTTTGATGATTATCTTACAAAATTCATCTAAGGTTTAGAATCATAAATGAAACTGATTGAATTCCTAAATTTCTAAATAATTAAAATGAAAAAACAGTTACTTACTTTGTTGTTTTTATCTATAGCAACCTTCATTTTCGCTCAAGTACCTATTCCAACTGAGTTTGAACCTTGTGGTACAGCTCCTGTAAAATCGGAATGGTTGAAAGAATATCAAAAAAATCCTGCTGCTTATCAGCAATATACTCGTAACTCTACGACACTTTATGCAGGAATAAGTTTACATGCTGTTGGTACGACTGGTGGCGGAAGTTATATTTTATTCGATAGATTAATGGAAGGTTTCTGTGATTTGAATAAAGACTTTGAAGATGCGGATATTCAGTTTTTTATCGAAGGAGATATTAATTATATTGATAGTTCTGCTTGGTTAAGTCACCAAACTGTTATAGTCGGTGCTGAAATGATGTTTGCGAATAATATTCCAAATACATTGAATTGTTATGTAGTTTCTAATCCAGCTGGAAATGCAGGTTATAATTTACCATATGCAGGAATTGCATTAAATAAAAATGCAGCAAGTGGCGGAGCGCATACTTGGTCACACGAAGTTGGACATAACTTTTCTATACAACATCCATTTTTGGGTTGGGAAGGAGATACTTATAATTATAATACACCAACTCCAACTACGGTAACTTATGATTATACTTACTTTAAAGATACTTTAATCATTGATACGTTGATTATTGATACAGCATTTGTTGAGTTGACAGATGGGAGTAATTGTACTTTTGCAGCAGATGGATTCTGTGATACTTCACCAGATTATTTATCATTTGGTGGTTGGAGTTGTAATGCTCAAGGAGAAAGTACGATTTTGCAAAAAGACCCAAATGGTGTAGATTTTCGTTCTGATGCAACGAATATTATGACTTATTCTAATGATGCTTGTGTAACAAGTTTTACAGGAGAACAAATTGCCGCAATGAGAGCTTATTTGCAAACAGAACGGTCGGCGTATTTATATAATCAAAATCCAATTCGAGATTCTATTGGTATTTCACCAACTATGTTGAGTCCAATAAATGGAGATATTGAGCAATATAATTATGTAAATTTGACTTGGGAAAGTGTGCCGAATGCAACACATTATGTCGTTCAAGTTAGTAGATTAAGTTCTTTTGCAGTAATTGCATATAATGGAATTGTAAGTGATACAAGTTTGGTTCTGACTGAATTATTTGATGATAAAACGTATTACTGGCGAGTAAAAGCCTTCAATCAAGGATATACTTGTGCACCAATTTCTCCAACAGAAAGTTTTATGACTTTTGATGTAGTTCGCACAGAAAATATTAAGAGTATTGAAGATTTTAGAATTTATCCAACATTATTAGAAAATGGACAATTACTTAATATTGAGATTGAAAGTCGTAAATATTTAGATGCAAATCTTTCAATTTATAATATTGCAGGTCAACAAGTATTACAACAAAAATTAGGTGTAAATGCTGGACGAAATAAAGAAAAAATTATTTTACCAAACTTTTCAAGTGGTACATATATCGTACAAATACAAACGCCTGAAGGAATGATTAATGAAAAAATTGTTGTCTTGTAGTTTTTGATTAAATTATGAAGTCGAAAAATACAACTATTGACAATGAGAATTTTTTCCTTATCTTTGAAAAAAATATTTCAATAACTATTAAAAAAATACCCTTTTTATGCAAGAGCCTTTAGATTCAAGATGGTTAACCGTCGGTCAAGAAGAGTCAGAAATTACACGTAGTGAATTTATTCGCAAAACTTATATACACGTTGCTTTAGCGGTACTTGGTTTTGTATTAATTGAAGCTTTATTTTTAAATACACCTTTTATCGTTGAGATAGGGATGAAGATGACACAAGGAATGACTTGGTTAATCGTTTTAGGTGTTTTTATGTTTGCAACTTCAGCAGTTGAACGTTGGGCAATGAAATCTACAAGTAAGCGAGATCAATATGCTGCTATGACCTTATATGTCGTTTTAGAAGCATTTATATTCGTACCAATGTTATCAATTGCGGTATATTTTACAGAATCTACAGCAGTTTTAAATCAAGCAATTGTGGTGACTTTATCATTATTTGCAGGTTTATCTTTTATCGCATTAACAACTAAGAAAGATTTTTCATTCTTACGTTCTGCTTTAACAATTGGTGGTTTCGTAGCAATCGGATTGATTGTAGCAGGAATGATTTTTGGATTTTCTTTAGGAATTTGGTTTTCTGTAGGAATGGTTGCTTTAGCTGGCGGTTCTATTTTATACCAAACTTCTAATATTATTCACCATTATAATAAAGACCAATATGTTGCAGCAGCATTAGGTTTGTTTGCTTCTTTAATGTTATTATTCTGGTATATTTTACAAATTTTATTGAGTTTAGCAGGAGATTAATTTATACTAATTAATTACGATTAGTGATAAATATATTATCCTATTAGAGTGCATTACTTTGAAAAAGGTAATGCACTTTTTTGTTTGTTTAAATTATAAGTTATTATTAAGTACCTGGACATAATTAAACGGGTATAAATAATGCAGTTATTTTTTTGCTATACGATTTATAAAAATGTGAGCATAGCCGAGTTATACGAACATTTTTTAAAGAAGTATAGTAAAAAAATGATTCATCCCGATTTTTATCGGGAGAACAAGTTAGAAT
>CAZEOC010000068.1:0-12643 GCA_964513525.1 uncultured Saprospiraceae bacterium
GATGAAGCAACACAACAAAGCAAGAGAACAAAGGAAGAGGACAAAGAGGGAGACAAAAGGCGGGAAAAACCTATGTTTTTGAAAAAGGCATCAAGGCGAATGTTGCATTCATTCGAGCATGGAAAGCAGATACCGCAGGGAATTTGACGTATCGAATGACCGAACAAAATTTTAATACGGCAATGGCAATGGCTGCTGATTTGGTAGTTGTAGAAGCAGAATATATAGTTCCTGTTGGTGAACTTGACCCGAATATCATTCACACGCAAGGTTGTTTTGTGGATTATTTGGTACAAGCACACACAAGTTTGGAAGATTTGGGTTCATCAGCTTCAATCAAATCAAGCATCAAAAAAGTAAGTGAAGCCCGAATGAATATGGCAAAACGAGCTTTACAAGAACTTCAAAAAGGTGATGTTGTTAATTTAGGTATTGGTATTCCGACTTTGGTAGCAGATTTAATTAAACCAGAGGACGAAATTATTCTTCATACCGAAAATGGAATGTTGGGTGTTGGTCCAGCACCAACTGATGGTGGCGGAGCATTGGATTATCCTGTTAATGCAGGTAAGGCTCCCGTAACAGCACTTAATGGCAGTAGCTATTTTGACAGTGCAAGATCATTTGCAATGATACGTGGTGGACATGTTGATATGGCAATTATGGGCGGATTACAGGTAGATGAAAATGGAAACTTGGCAAATTGGGCAGTACCAGGAAAACCATTATTGGGAGTTGGTGGCGCAATGGATTTGGCTTCAGGTGCAAAACGTTTAATTATCACATTAACACATACCAGCAGAAAAGGTGTTTCTAAAATAGTTCCAGAATGTACGTTGCCTTATACCGCTATGGGTGCAGTAGATATGATAATAACGGATTTGGCTGTTTTCAAATATATTGATAGTAAATTAACTTTGGTGGAAATAATGCCTGGAGCAACTTTGGAAGAAGTCAGGTCTAAAACTGAGGCTAAGTTTGAGGAATTAATATGATTTACATATTCTATAATTAATTAATTTAAAATAGGTAAATCAGAAGATTTTTCTTCTGATTTACTGCAAAAAACTAAGCTTCAAAAGAGTATTTAAAGTTTATAATTTAAAAAAATTACAGCTTTATTTCTGGATTGAACATCAAGTGATTCAAAAGTATATTATGAATTATAGAATTTAAGTTTCTATCTTAATTATTCCTTCTATAAATTCATTTAACTTTACTTTCAAACATAGATTCCTATTATCCCTTTTTTGCAAATATATTTAATAACATTCCTCCTACAATTAACGCAATACCAACTAAACTCAAAACTTCATAATTTTCACCAAACCAAATCCATCCGATTAATAAAGCAAATACAGTTTCTATATATTTCATAGGAGCAATTAAACCTATAGGAGCAATTTGATAAGCTTTAGTCATAAAAAATTGTCCGAAAAATCCAAAAACACCTACACTTCCTAATATTAACCAATCAGAGGGATTTGGAGTTTGCCAAAAATAAATTGACAATATACCACCGACTATGCTTGCACATAACATGAAATAAGCTACTACAACGGCAGGATGTTCTCGCTGTCCTATTTTGCGAATGACAATATAGGTTAATCCACTAAAAAATGCTGAAAAAAGAATATACGCTAAACCAGTAAGCGAAATTCTTGTATCAAAGCCTTTAAGTATTAAAACGCCAGCAAAAGATGCAAGAAAACAAAACCATTGTAGAGGTGTAATGCGTTCTCGTAATAAGTAAACGGCTAATATACCCGCAAAAATTGGTGACAAATATCTCAATGCTACAGCTGACCCAAAAGGAATTTCTTTAACCCCTAAAAAAAATAAGGTTACTGAAATCGTTCCAACAATTCCACGAATTATTAATAACTTTTTATGACTGCCCCAAATCGGAATTTTCTTAATTCTCAAAAAAGCGATACATAAAATCAAGGACCCAAAAGCTCTAAAAAATACAATTTGATAAGCAGATACAGCTTCTAAATATTTCACACTTGCATTCATAATTGTAAATGCAAATACACTTAGCAGTATATATTTAAGACCATTCCAAGCAATTGTATCTTGTTTTCTAATAATATATTTATTTTTTCAATGCCAGTAAAATGTTAATCTAATCCCTTGAAAAAGAAAGATAATAATATATAGGAAACATTTCTACAATAAAAATAGAACTAACATCACATTTAAAAATAGCTAAATATTTTTTTTTGATTGGAGAAGTTATTAAACTTACAAGAAAGGAGTCAGATTAACCTATTAGAGAATGATACTTCGAAATATTTTAAGAATCAATGAAAAGATAAATCAGAACTAATTTTTATCGTTTTAACTATAAAAACAATTAATTTATATTTAGCAATCAGTATCCAAAAAATGGAAGAAATCAAAGGATATATCGAACGGATTACTTTTCAGAATGCTGAAAATGGTTGGACGGTTGCTCGTATGAAAATTCCTAAGAATTATGACTTAACAACTATTGTTGGAAATATGCCGTCAATTCAAGTTGGGGAAACGATTCGTTGTAAAGGACATTGGCATAATGATAAAAATTTTGGGTATCAATTTCAAGTAAAGGATTATGAAGTCGAAACGCCTTCGACGATTACTGGAATTAAGAAGTATTTAGGTTCAGGATTAGTAAAAGGAATTGGAAATGTATTTGCCGATAGAATTGTTTCTTATTTGGGAGAAGAAACCTTAAACATCATAGATACTAACCCTGATAAACTATTAGAAATCAGTGGAATAGGAAAGAAAAGAATTAAAAAGATAAAATCTTGTTGGGCTGAACAAAAAGCGATTCGAGAAGTGATGATTTATTTGCAAAAATTGTCCGTTAGTCCAGCTTTTGCTCAAAAAATATTCAAGCGATATGGCGATGAAAGTATTTTTAGAATTGAGCAAAACCCATATGATTTAGCTAAAGATATTTGGGGAATTGGTTTTAAAACAGCTGATAAAATCGCTCAAAATATGAATATCAGTAAAGATTCGGATATTAGGATTGATGCTGGAGTTGAATATGTTTTATCAGAATTATCAAGTAATGGACATACTTGTTTTCCAGTTGATAATTTCACAAATGAAGCTGCCAAATTATTAGAAGTAAATGCGGAACAAGTTCAGAATCGTTTAGAAGAAATTGCATTAGAAAATAGAATAGTTTTATCGAACCTTAGTGTTTCTAAGATTCAAAATCAAGTCTCCAGTAACGAATTAGTCATGCACATTTGGTTACAAACTTTCTATATTTCAGAAATAGGCATTTCAAAAGAACTCAAACGATTACAAAAAGGAAAAACAAATTTCAAAAAAATAGACGAAGATAAAGCAGTTGAATGGGCAGAAAAACAAATGCAAATCCAACTGGCAGAAAATCAAAAATTAGCCGTAAAAACCTGTTTTACAGAAAAGGTTCATATTATAACTGGCGGACCTGGAACTGGAAAAAGCACGATTACAAAAGTTATTTTAGCTGTATTAAAAACACAAACAGATAAAATTTTATTAGCAGCACCAACTGGAAGAGCTGCAAAAAGAATGGCAGAAATTACTAAAATGGAAGCCAAAACAATTCATGGATTACTTAAATTTGATTTTAAAATAAATGGTTTTACACATAATCGAGAAAAGCCTTTGGATTGTGATTTAATCATCATTGACGAAGCGAGTATGTTAGATACGATTCTGATGTATAGCTTACTGAAAGCCATTCCGACTACGGCGAGTGTTATCTTTGTTGGAGATATTGACCAATTACCAAGTGTTGGTGCAGGAAATGTATTGAATGATTTAATCAAATCTGAAATTATTCCAGTTACCCGATTAACCGATATTTTCAGGCAAGCCGCTTCTTCCAAAATTATAACCAATGCACACCGAATTAATGCTGGTGTTTTCCCTGATATTAAAATAGAAAAGGATAGCGATTTCTTTTTTATAGAACAAGAAGATACCGAGAAAATGGTAAGCTTGATTGGTGATTTGGTCGCTACTCGTTTACCGAATCGTTATGGTTTTGATAGATTGACAGACATTCAAGTTTTAAGTCCAATGAATCGAGGAATCGTCGGTAATCGTGGCTTAAATGAATATTTACAAAAGCGATTGAACCCTTCTAAAGAACCTTTGGTAAAACTCGGTCGTAGCTTTAATGTGAATGATAAAGTGATGCAAATCGTTAATAATTACGACAAAGAAGTTTATAATGGCGATGTCGGAAAAATCACAAAAATTGATAAAATTGAACAAGAAATTCATGTAGAAATTGATAAAAATAATATCGTTTATGAATTCTCAGAAATTGACGAATTGGTATTAGCATATTCGGTTTCGATTCATAAATATCAAGGAAGTGAATGTCCGTGTGTAGTGATTCCGATTCATACGACACATTATAATTTACTCTTTAGAAATTTGGTTTATACGGGAATTACACGAGGGAAAAAGTTAGTAATTTTAGTCGGAACAAAACGAGCATTACACATTGCCGTAAATAATAATCAAGTTGCGAAACGGTATACTGGTTTGCGACAAGCAATTTTACAAGAATTTGCTAAAACTGGTGGAAGTGATTTAGATTTGAGAGAAGTTTTGAAGTTGGAATTTTAAACCAAATTAAAATAATCTATTTCTCTTCTTTCATTTCATTCCAAGTCGAAAATAATACCTCTTGATTAGGTTGATTTTCAGGTATTTCTCTTAAAGGTTCACAAGGTTTTAAACTTTCATATAAATCTTTTGGCAAACTTTGATACAAACTTGTACCTTTCGATTTCCAATCTATCATTTCATCTGTCAATTCTCGAATGACTTTAGCTGGACTTCCTACGACTAAACTACGTGGTGGAATAATTGTGTCTGCTTTTACGAATGCTAATGCTCCAATGATAGAATTTGCACCTACTACTACTCTATCCATAACGACCGAATTCATTCCAACCATCACATTTTCTCCGATTGTTGCGCCGTGAATTATTGCTCCATGTCCAATATGAGCCGCTTTTTTTAATCGCACAGTAACACCAGGAAACATATGAATTGTACAATTTTCTTGAACATTGCAACCATCTTCAATGATTATTCCGCCCCAATCGCCTCTAATCGCTGCACAAGGTCCGATATAAACATCTTTACCAATTACTACATTTCCTGTCACTACAGCTTGGGGATGAACAAAAGCTGATTCATGAACGACAGGTTTAAATCCTTTAAATTCGTAAAACATATTTTATTATGATTTTAATAATCAAAATTGTTGAATAAACATTACTTAAAATTAAAAAGAGTTGAAAACAAATATGATGTTTTCAACTCTTTTTATATAATCACGAATATTCAATTTTAGAAACTATATCCGAAAGTTACTAAGAAACGATTTACACGTGCATCGAAATTATAAGTATTTCCATATAAAGTGATATCATCTGCAATTCTATTGAAATTCCCTTCGTATCTTAAGTCAATCATAAACTTACTAATATCTAAACCTAAACCAAGTTGCCATCCCCAATTGAATCCTTCTAAAGAAGTTACTAAATCTTCTTGTGTAGAAAAATATTCAATTAAATCGTTAGAATTTGTTAGTACCATAGAACCAACTACACCACCTTGAAACCTTAAAGAAGAAAACTTATATCCAACTATAATCGGAATATCTAAAGAAGTAAATTTATCCTCTAATACTTGTTCTGTATCAGATTGTAAATTATAAACTGTGTATTCTTGACTTTTTGTATTAAATAATATTTCAGGTTGTATAAAAATATCAGCGACCGTTACTCTTGCGAATAAACCAGCATGAATACCAAAATCTGAACTTTGTAAATTCACTAATAAAGAATCTGTGCTATTCGAACCTTGAATGGTTTGAGCAGTTGCATCAATTGCTGTCGTAGCACCTCCAAGACGTAAACCATACTTAAATAGTTGTGCATCAGCAGAATTTACCATAAAAATCATTAAACCTAAAAATAGAACCTTTTTAATCATAGTCTTAATTTTTGAATTATGTAATTTGAATATGTTTTTCAGTTAAACAAACGTTTTTAAGTTTGTTTATGTATAGATAAGAGTATTTTTTTTATAAAAAATCAATTAATTTTTCATTTTGATACAAAGTAATTGAAAAATCTGAAATTTGAAAATTATCAAACCAAATTAGCGAAGAAAGCAATGACAAAAGGAGCAAAAATTATTTTTTTAGGCGATAGTCAAATTGAATATGGAAATTGGAATCAATTATTAAATCGAGTAAATATTTTAAATAAAGGAATTGCTGGTGATACGACTGCTGGAATAATCAATAGAATGGATGAAGTTTATATACACAATCCTTCCAAGGTCTTTCTTGAAATTGGAACAAATGATTTAGGAATGGGTATTTCAATTTCTAAAATCATGGAAAATTTCAAAGTGATTATTTCAAATTTGAAAATGGAAACGAATAGTGAAATATTTATCAATAGCATATTTCCTGTTCAAGATTTACCTTTTGAGGGTTTTCAAAATGTAGAAATCAATAACCTAAATAGAAATCTAAAATCATTTTGTGAATTAGAAAATATCCACTTTATCAACTTAACAGATAATTTCAGTAATGATTTTGGGAATTTAAAGGAGGAGTTAACTAATGATGGTTTACATTTGAATTCAGAAGGTTATTCAATTTGGGTTCAACAATTAAAAGTATTTTTATAATTTTAATTTCTCGATTTTCAGAACTATTCCCTATAATCAGTAAGTTCAAAATCAACAGGTCTTGTAAGATATTCCAAGTACAAAATCCAAATCAAGTTTAAGCCATAACTAGCTTTTTGCATTAGAGGCAAATACGCTAAACCAGTCTTTGAGAAGTAAATATAACTGCAAACAAACATAACCAATAAATTAATTACAGACAATATTTTCAACCTATTCAATTTTGATTTTAATACAAAAACAGTGATATAAACATAGCAAATTAAACAAAAGAAAATTCCAATAATTATCATTAAATCATGTAAAGGTGTAACGACCAAAAAAGTAAAAACCATTGTTAAAATTCCAGAAAATTTTATCACATTAGAGGCTGTCTTTGAAGGAATCTTTGTTGAGAAATTAATAAAAAAGATAGCTAAACTTATGCTCAAGAAAAACGTTCCAGTTATCGCCCATTTTTGACCAGCGTTTTCCATTCCATTTTGTGCTTCCGTTCCAAATAAATCACAGAAATAGTTATTGATAAAATCATAACCTACTGAATTTGAAGCTATTTGTGAACCTCCTGGATAATTCAACATTGCAATAATCAAAAATATATTTGCAATGACAATTCCAATTAAAACATTTTTCTTTTTTAACATATGAATAGTTTTAGTAAATGCTTTTATCAAATTCAAATATGGAAGAATATAATAGAAACTAAAACAAGCATCGCTTTTTTTCGACAAAAAAAACAGTTAAACCATATATGCTTAACTGTTTTTATAATCTTTATTAATAAATAGCTTAATGCTGGTGTCCACCAGGTCCATGTACGTGACCGTGGTCAATTTCTTCAGCACTTGCTGCTCTTAATTCTTGAATTTCTCCTGTGAAATATAAATTTTTTCCAGCCATAGGATGATTAAAATCCATCACCATTTCCGTTTCTTTAACTTCTTTTACCATACCTTGTAACATATGACCTTGGTCATTCTTCATAGGAATTATTTGACCTACTTTCATCATTTCTGGTACTTCTGCAAAAATAGATTTTGGTAAAGTTACAACTGCATCTGTATCAATTTCCCCGTAAGCTTTATCCGCTGTGATACCAAAAGCGAATTTATCACCTGTTGTCAAACCTTCTAAGTTTTTTTCAAAATCAGGTAACATTTGTCCTGCACCATAAAGAAATACTAATGGATTTCCTGCTTCTGTGCGTTCTACAAATTCTCCTTCTGCATTATCTAATTTTAATTCATAAGATAAAGCGACTACTGTATTTGCTGTAATTGTCATTATAAAAAATTATAAAGTTTCTTGATATTTCAATCAAGTAAGTAATGATAAAAATAAATTCATTAGTAATATAAAAGATTGAAAATGAATTATTTATACTTTATTTCAATCCTTATTACAAAACGGTCGCAAAGGTATTAATAAATAAATTGAATTATGAAGATTAAACTAAGAATCTAAGATTAAAATTTATTAATTTAAACGTTTTAAGCATCTAATAGTCTTATTTTTAAAATCAATAATATGAAACAAGCAATTACACTTTTTTTATTTCTTTTCACCTTACACTTAACTGCTCAAAATTTATATTTCCCACCAAATACTGGGAATACTTGGCAAACGATAAATCCTAATGATTTAAATTGGTGTCCAGATAGATTAGACACTTTACAACAGTATTTAGACGACAATAACACGAAGGCTTTTATAATATTGAAAGATGGGAAAATCGCTGTAGAATGGTATTTCGATACATTTACACAAGATAGTTCTTGGTATTGGGCTTCTGCTGGAAAATCACTCACAGCAACACTAATCGGAATTGCACAAGAGGAAAATTATCTGAGTATTAATGACTCTACCAGTACATATCTAAATAGCTGGACAAATTGTACGGCGACAGAAGAAGGACAAATTACCATTAAGCATCAATTATCAATGACAACTGGATTTGATGACGCTACTAATTCTGACTGTACGGTTGATACTTGTTTGAATTGTATTGCTGCTCCAAATACTCGTTGGGCGTATCACAATGCACCATATACACTTTTAGAGGATGTAATTGAATCTTCTACCAACACTAATTTCAATATCTATTTAAATAATAGAATTAATAATAAAATTGGTTCAAATATCTTTTACTTGCCACTCGGTTTTAATAGAGTAGCATTTAGTAAAGCACGTGATATGGCTCGATTTGGCTTATTAACCTTAGCACAAGGTAATTGGCATGGAACGAATGTTTATTCCGATATGAATTACTATAATGAAATGACAAATTCGTCCCAATCTATCAATCCTTCTTATGGTTATTTATGGTGGCTCAATGGAAAAAGTTCGTTTCAACTTCCTCAATCTCAATTCAGTTTCAATGGCAAATTAGTTCCGAATGCACCTGACGAAATGTTTGCTGCATTAGGCAAAAATGACCAAAAAATATATGTTGTTCCATCTGATAATTTAGTTATTATTAGAATGGGCAATTCAAGTGGAAATTCACTTTTTGCGCTTTCCAGTTTTGATAATGGAATATGGGCAAAAATCAACGATTTAGTTTGTACGTCTACCAATCCATTTATTAACAAAACGAATAATTTAGCTATTTTTCCAAATCCAACTACTGGAATTATTAATATAAAAACGGATGATATTATTAGTCATATCGAAATAATTTCTCCTATTGGTCAAATTATTAAACACAAAAAAACAAGTAATAATCAATTGAATATTAGTGAGTTAAATCAAGGTGTTTATTATTTAAAAGTATATTATAAAAATGGTAAAATGAACTTTAGAAAAGTCGTAAAAAATTAATTAACTAACTATAATAAAAAAGACCAGATTTGAAATTTCAAATCTGGTCTTTTTCTTTTAGAATATGGATTAATATTACTTAACTTCCACACCTTTCCAAAAAGCAACTCTATCTTTAATCATTTTTGCAGCATCTTTTGGCGTTGAATAATACCAAGCTGCATCTTTATTTTCTTTTCCGTCTACTTCTAATGAATAATAAGAAGCATCACCTTTCCAGTGACAATGTGAACTTTTTGTACTCTCTTTAAAATAAGCTTTATTAATTGAAGAAATTGGGAAATAATGATTTCCTTCAATATTTACGGTATCCTCACTTTCCGCAATAACTTTTCCATTCCAAATCGCTTGCATAATATTTTTTTTATTAGTTAATATTACTGAAACAGGTAAATTTCAAAATCGTTGCGTCATGATAAAGACAGTTTAGTTGATTAAGTTAATCAAAGCGAAATCATGATTTTTATAACAAACACTATTTCTATAAGTATCTTTTTCTAATTTATAACCGATTGGAGATTCTCCTATAAAATTTCCAGCTGGATTATAATTACAAACAACAATTATTGCACCATCAGAACAAGTAGCAATTCCACAACCAACATGAGTTGTATTATACCAAATCATTTGCGTATAATGTCCAATTTTACCATAGTTTTCCATCGAAATAGCTTCTCCATTCCAACCTTTCTTTTCGTCTGCCCAACTATCTGTTACATAAGTTGGTGTATAATTTCCGCCAAAACCCCAGAAGATATTTTCTCCATATTTATTATCATCACTATGATAAATTTCACAACCAGATTGAGCTAATTCATCAGCCCAATCTTGTGCATAACTGGCGATTTCTTTTGACCATTTTAGCTTATCAACTTTTACTTCTTCCCTATGATGATTATGGCGTTTCAACATTTCTTTTGCTTGAGAAATTGTATAGTTCGAACCCGTTTGAGCTTGAGCTACAACTTGATTTGCCATTATAAATAGAAAGATAAAACTATAAATGAATTTATTCATGAAGTGTCTTTTGTAACATCATTATTAAAGACAATAATAACATCAAATAAAATTAAAATATTGCACAGTAAATCTATTCAATGCCTTCTTCCCATTCAGTTCCTTCGATTGTACCAGCTATTATTACTTTATTTTTGAATGTCCAAACTGCAATATCGTAAGGTAATTTAGTAGTCTCTTTACTAAATCTCCATTCGTCTTTATAGTTAGGTTCACCGTATTTTTCTTTAGCTAATTTCTTAGCATCAAACCGATTATCGACTAATAGAATGAATTCATAAACAGGTTTTGTTCCCTCTCTATCTATATAGTAAATCAATGTATTAAATCGCTGTGAAAAGGCAGTATCAATATAGATTTCTCTAAAATCAAAACCATCACTATTCTCTTCTGCTTTAGGTCTTTTTAATAATAAATCATCTTTAGCAAGTCCTAAAAACAATTCATTATCAACTAATTCTTTGAATAAGTATTTTTGTTGAGATTTCAATTCATTTGGAATTTTGGAAGTTGAGGTACAACCATAAAAACCAATAAAAACAACTGTTAAAAATAGTATAATTCTTTTCATTTACCGATATATTTATTTTTCAGACTTCAGTGATACAAGGAAGTAACGGATGCATTTTATGAAGATTATTAAATATATATATTTTCAATAATTAAGTCAAGAGAAATAGAGATTGTTTAAAGAGAAATTTTGGATTAAATAGTTTGAAACTTCTTTTTGGACATTATTATTAATTAAAAAAGGAGGAAATGGAAAGGATAACGAAATGAAAATTATTAATTGTAATAATAATTGGTTTGGCGAATCGAATCATAGTTTTCAATTCGCCAAATCAAAAGGCAAAATGATTGAATTATTTTTCAATCAAGTCTAACAAACGATTGAAATCTTCATCCGAATCAAAATTCAATACAATTTGTCCTTTTCCTTTTTCATCTCTTTTAATTGCAACTTTAGTTTGAAAATGGTGACTTAAAGAATCTTGCATTTTTTGATACTCAAATGAAAGTTTTTCCTTCTTCGGAGCTTTCGGTTTGTTTTTATCTGCTTCTTTTTGCTTTTGTCTGTTAATAAAAGCAACAACTTGCTGAACCGTTAATTCCTTTTCAATAATTTCTCTATGCAAAGATATTTGGAGTGCTGAATCCGTTATTTCAGCCAAAGCGATTGCATGACCTAATTTTATTTTTTCAGCTGTTAAACTTGCCAATATTGTTGGTGCTAATTTAGATAAACTACGTGTCGCACTTTCTATCTGACGCACAGAATAACCTTCTTTAGTAATGATGCTATATAATAAAACCTGCAATGCTTGGTTGTCAACACCTGCTAAAGCTCTTGCATGTCCCATAGATAAAGTCTGTTCTTTCAATCCAGATTTTATCTGAGCAGGTAATTTTAATAATCTCAAATAGTTAGTTACCGAACTACGAGTTTTACCAACTCGCTTCGCTAATAACTTATGTGTCAAATTACATTCTTCCATTAATCGCTCATAAGTAGCCGCAACCTCAATTGGATTTAAATCTTCTCGTTGAATATTTTCAACTAAAGCCATTTCCAACATCTCCTGGTCATTCGCAACTCTTACATAAGCTGGAATTTCTGTAAGTTTCGCTAATTTAGACGCTCTAAGACGACGCTCACCAGAAATCAACTGATAAGCATTCTCGCTCATTCTACGAACTGTTATCGGCTGAATCAATCCATGAACACTAATAGATTCTGATAATTCTTTTAGTGCAATTTCCTCAAAATCCTTACGAGGTTGATCCTTATAAGCTTCAATTTGTTCAATCGGCAACATCGCTACTGTGCTTGCCAATGTTTTGACAACTTTTTCTTTTTCTTGCTCGACTGCTGTATCTAAATTTATATTTCCTAAAATAGAAGCAACACCTCTACCGATTTGTTTTCTCTTTGCCATTTTATATAATGATGAACGATAAATGATAAATGATAAATGATGAATAATTAGAAATATTTCCAACCATTCATCATTTATCATTCATCACTAATCATTTATTGTTATCAATTACTTCTTTTGCTAAATTAAAAAAGTTGACTGCACCTTTA
>CAZEOC010000069.1:0-12532 GCA_964513525.1 uncultured Saprospiraceae bacterium
CTTCTTTTGCACGTACGGTATACGTTCCAAACTTATAGATAGATTGTGGCGTTAAACCCAAATGTCCCATCACAGGAATTCCGGCCGATAGAATTCGTTTTACTGATTCTTGAATTTCTGCTCCACCTTCTAATTTCACGGCATGTGCATTCGCCTCTTTCATAATACGAATTGCCGACTCCAAAGCTAATTTTGAATTTCCTTGATAATAACCAAAAGGTAAATCTACGACAACTAAAGCACGTTCTGTTGCTCGAACAACTGATTGTGCATGATAAATCATGTGATTCAAAGTCATCGGAACAGTCGTTTCATAACCTGCCATTACATTTGAAGCAGAATCGCCCACTAAAATGACATCAATATTTGCCGCATCAACGATTTTTGCCATCGAAAAATCATATGCTGTTAGCATTGAAATTTTCTCATTTCGTTGCTTCATCGCTTGTAAAGCATGTGTTGTTATCTTCTTAAATTTTTTATGTACAGACATTTAATTCTAATTTGTTAGTGATTGAATTTGGTTGGTAATTATTACAAAAGTAAAAATTTTGTAGTAGGATTTTTAAGATTAATAATAGATGTTATCCAATATGAAAATAAAACAAAACAGTTTTAATTATAATTCTCAAACCATTCCACCTTTCAAAGCTTTAATCACCGCTTCATATTTAGAATTGACTTGGAGTTTTTTATAGATATTTTTCAAGTGATAACGAACGGTATCTGGGCTAATAAATAATTCGTCCGCAATGACTTTATAACTTTTTCCTTTGCATAATAAATCTAAAACTTCTTGTTCTCTTTTTGTTAAGTTAGCAGCAGGTTTTCGGAAGCTATTAAAAGAAGAAACGACTTTTCGAGCAATACCCGAACTCATCGGCGAACCACCATTTTTCACTTCTTTAATTGAGTTCAATAGTTTAGATGGGAAAATATTTTTCACTAAATACCCAACTGCACCAGCACGAAGCGATTCAAAAACAGAGGTTTCATCTGCTTGTACGGTTAGCATTATAATATCAATTTCAGGTGCAACATCTTTTAATATTTTCACACAATCAATTCCAGACATTCTTGGCAAACCAATATCCATCAAAACTACATTAGGTTGTACTTTCGGCAAACCTTCTACTGCCGATTCTCCATCTGAATACGTTGCTACACACTCAAAACCTTCTGCACCTTCCAAAATCAATTGCCAACCTTCCCGTATATCTCGTTTATCTTCTACTATTGCTACTTTTATCATGTTTTTTCTTTGAACTTAAAATAGTATTTTATCATAAAACTTGAAGGTTAAAAAAATCCGTCATGCTGAAAAAAGTGATTGATTTATAAAATCAATCATTTTTATTCAGTATCTCCCGAATATCAAGATAGAATCTTTATAGAATTGAGTACTATTGTCTAAGGGAGATTCTGAATAAAACAAATCGACGAAAAGGTCGACTTGTTTTTCCAGAATGACGGACTTTTTTAAGATTTTATTATCAAGTATAAAGAGTAACTTTATGCAGTTCACAATTATTAAAACCCACAAGCCAAAATCACTTCTGTTCCTCGATTATTAGAACATACACTGATTTTTCCATCTATTTTATCTGCTCGACTATAAATATTTTTAAGTCCGTCGCCATCATATTCGTCGCTCGGATTGAAACCAGAACCATTATCTTTTAAACTAATTTTTAATCCATCTTTTTCATTCAAAATACTTAAACGAACTTCCGTACAATCTGAATGTTTTAAAGAATTATTCATTAATTCCTTAAAAATTAGCAATACATGTCGTTTACATTCCATTGGTATTACTTGTTCTTGAATATCTTGCTCTATTCCTAAAGACTGAAATACGACACCAGTTTGGTCAAAAAGCTCATCGCCAAAATCCTTTAATTGAAGAAATAAATCCTGCAAAGTATCTTGTTCAGGATTCAAAGCCCAAATCAAATCTTTCATTGAATGGTACAAACTTCCTGCGGTATCGCTCACTTTATCTAAGTAAGGCGCAACAGCTTCATAATTTCCATTTAATTTAGATTTTGTCAATTCTGTAAACATGGAAATTATAGTTAATTTACTACCTAATTCATCATGAAAATCTTGAGCAGCACTTTTTCGAACTCGCTCAATTTCTGCTAATTTTTGCATTTTATCCAAATAACGAATATGGTAAATTGACCAAATCAAGAAAGAGAATATTAACAAACTCAATAGTAAAAACCACCAAGTTTGCCAAAATGGAGCCGCAATTTTAATCGCTAATTTATCTCCAATAGCTTGCATCGCACCATCTCGGTTTTTTGCATATATATATAAGGTATAATTTCCTGCACCTAATTCCGTGAAATTCACCTGTCTACTATTTCCCAAAGAAATTAATTGCTCATCTCCTCTCCCTTCCAAACGATAAAAATATTCCATATCACTCGGATAGATAAAATCCAACCCATTAAATTGTACCGAAAAGGAATTATTAATATAAGCTAACTCAATCGATTTTTGATTTAATAAATTATGCTCTTTCTCGCTTGTTTTTAAATTTGTAATAAATACTTTTGGAGCATTCGTTTCTAACTCAATTTCGCTCGGATAGAAACTCGTATAACCATTAATTCCACCAAAAAACAATTCTCCATCTAATGCTTGAAAACAGCTATTTCCATTAAACTCATTACTTTGCAAACCATCTTTTATATCGAAATTTGCAAAATCATTAGTCGTAATATCAAAGCGAGACAAGCCACGATTTGTACTCAACCAAAGATAATTATCCACTCCTTGATTATCATTCAAAACCGTATAAACCAAACTATTCGCTAAACCATCTTTTTCTGAAAAGAAACGAAAATTCAAATCCTTCTTCTTAATTGTCACTTGTACCAATCCAGAATGTGTTCCTAACCAAATATTCCCGTTCACATCTTCACAAATCGCTGTAATTCTATCGCTTACTAAACTATTTTCATCGTCAGGATTATGTTGATAAACCTTTCCTTTATTAGTTTTGATATGTTCCCAAAAATCTTCTTTTACGGTATCATAATATACCAAACCATGCGTTGTTCCAATCCACCAATTTTGCTGCTTATCTTGATGAAGAAAACGAACTTGATACCCAAATTCTTTACTATTAATGGTATCAATTACAATTGCTTTTTTTGCTAACTTTTCAGTTTTCAAGTCAAAAACACTAATGCCAGACCAACCACCTAAATACAGTTTATCTTCATCTTGATAAATTCCGATTACGGCTTGTTCTGTCTCTATTTCACTTTGAAATAGTTCAACAGCAAATTGGTTGTTTTGCTTTATCAACTTTAATAATCCCAATCGAGAACCCAACCAAATTTGACCATTCTTATCTTTAAAAATAGTTGTTATCCAATTATGATAAAATGATTCTTTCTTAAAATTATTTTTTCCCTTATTAATAATCTTGAACTTTCGTAAAAGTTGATAATCGTCTTTTTTTCTATCATATCGAATCAATCCAGAAGTTGTACTCAACCAAAGAATATCATCTTTTTTAGAGATTAAATGTACCGATGCACCAATTTTTTCTTCAAGTTTCGTGTCTTTCAAATAATTAGTTACAAATCGTTTTTTGCGTTTATACATCTGTCCAATTCCAGATAAATACGTTCCTAACCAATATAACCCTTCATGATTTCTATCCTCAAATATGGAAATAATCATATTGTCATGTAAGGAATTGACACCATTTTTAGAATGTTCATATAGAATTGACTTTTCAACCTCCGAAGTATTCTTAATAATAAAAACACCTTGATATGTCGCAATTAATAATTCTCCTTTCTTATTAATTAATAAATCATTAATCGGCTCACTTTTTACCTTCTCTTTCAGCTGAACTATTTCAAAACTGTCATTTACCAAACGATGTAGATTTTTAGCCGTTCCTACCCAAAGTTGATTTTCTTTTCCTTCTTGTATCGCTCGAATGCTATTATCCGCAAGTGAAAAAAGATTTTTCTGTTTTAGTTGAATGCTCTTATTCGTAATTATTTCAAATTGAAATAATCCTTTAGCTGTTCCAACCCAAAGTTGATTTTCAGAATCATTAAAAATTGTATTAATAAAATTTACACCAGGAAAACCTCTCGAAAAATCTGAATTATATTGAAATCGTTGAAAGGAAATATTTTTTTCCTTTTGAATAATTAAATTCAATCCATTAGAAGTACCGACCCAAACTCTTCCATTTTTATCTTCATAAATGGTATTAATATTATTATTAGAAAGAGAATTATTTTTAGTTGAATTATAAAATCGTTTAAAAGTCTGCGTTTCGGAATCGAATAGATGTAAGCCTTCATTCATTGTACCAACCCAAAGTTGATTTTTAGAATCTACCAATAAGGCTGTAATGAAGTTCTCGGACAAAGAAGTGGAATCGAATGGAATATTTTTATAAATCACAAATTCATTTCCATCAAAACGATTCAATCCGTCCTCCGTTCCAAACCACATAAAACCATGTAAATCTTGTGCAACAGCATTTATACTACTTTGTGCCAAGCCATCTTTCAGCGAAATTTGCTTAAAATGAAAATCTTGTGCATTCAGTAATAGCGAACTAATTAGTAATAATGTCGAAAGGATATATTTCACGGTTTGAAAAGTAGCATAGACATTCCTGTCTGTGTATTATTTATAAATTTAATATCTAAAATTAAAACCTAAAATATTAAAATTCCCTACACAAATGAGTAGATAAATCTTTTTTCACGTTTTCTTAACTTGATTTATTTAATTCTAATAAAGGTATTGGACACCTTTAAGGTGTCCGATACCTAATAAAATTTAATTTTTTTTCACCGCTACACACCAAAAATAAATTCACCCGCATCTACCCTTGTGTAGTTAATCGAATAAAAGTATTTAATAACTATAATTAATAATGGAGTTGGAAATTCCTAATTAAATAAAAGGAGGACGCTCCGAATACTGACAAATACTATCCGAATTTATTTAAAAAAAAAGCTATTCAAATGTATAGATGAATATTTCATACTTCATGTTTGATAGTTTAAAAAAATCTACAATTATGGATTTACAAATTACAGGATTGCAATTTGGTATCGGAACGTTATGTTTAGCCGTTGTCGTTATCGGAATTATTGTAGCCGTTCGCCAATACTTAGGCTTACGCCAAAATGAGTTTACAACGTCTCCAAGAAAACGCTCGGAAACAAATGTACTCAAATCAACAGGTGCTTTTTGGCGAGTTGGATTAATCTGTGCTGTTGCTTTTTCAATTTTGGCGTTTAGTTGGACTACTTTTGAGCCACAATTTGATTTTTCAGATTATACTTTAGAGTTCGATGAAGAAATTGAAAATGTGCCAATTACGGATTTTGATAAACCTTTGCCACCTCCTCCTCCGCCGCCACCAATTATTGAAGCGGTAGAAGAAGAAATCGAAGAGCCGCCAGTTTTTACAGATCAGTCGGTAACTGATGAACTTAAAAATGAAGCTCCGAAAGCAGAGCCGAAAAAACCAAAACCAGTTAAGAAACCATTACCTCCAAAAGTAAAAGTTAAAAAAGAGGTAATTGAGGATATTTTGATTTTTGTTGAAGAAATGCCAATGTTTCCAGGTTGCGACGGTTTGAGTAATTATCAAGAACGAAAACAATGTTCAGACAAAAAAATGTTGGAATTCATTTATAAAAATGTAAAGTATCCATCATTAGCTCGTGAAAATGGCGTCGAAGGAACTGTCGTTATTAGTTTTGTAATTGAAAAAGATGGGTCGATTTCTAATATCAAAACATTACGAGATGTTGGTGCAGGTTGTAGTGAAGCAGCACAAAGTGTTGTAGAAAAAATGCAAAACTTACCACAAAAATGGGTTGCAGGTAGACAAGGAAACGAAAAAGTTCGTGTCCAGTTTAATTTACCGATTAAATTCAAATTAAATTGAGCAATCAGAAATCAGATTGTCTTCGACTGTCAGACCGCTTCGCTGTCAGATGACCTGCTTTAGTGAAAAGCTGTTTTCTTTTGAATTAGCAAATTACCTATTCGGTATTTTTTTAATATTAGAAAAGAATATTCAATAAAGATTAAAGTTCACTATAGTAGGGCATCTGACAGAAAAGCAGTCTGACAATGAAATGGTCTAATTCTGATTCTGTCAATGAAATGCTCTGACTTCTGAAAAGTCGAAGACGTTCTGGTTTCTGATTTCTCAATATATTTGTCAAATCCAATGGAAAATTTGAAACAATTAGATAGATAATTATTAATTCTATGAAAAAATATTAATTTTGGGCAAATTCTAATTTTACAGAATATATGATTAATATTAACGAAAACATCTAACTTTTAATGGACTTTCCAAAAGATTTAAAATACACTAAAGAACATGAGTGGGTTCGTGTTGAAGGTACAGTTGCAACAGTCGGAATTACTGATTTTGCACAAGGAGAATTAGGTGATATTGTATATGTTGAAGTGGAAACACTTGATGAGACTTTAGCAAAAGATGACGTTTTTGGATCAGTAGAAGCTGTAAAGACAGTTTCTGATTTATTCATGCCTTTATCAGGTACAATCACAGAATTTAATGATTCTTTGGAATCTGAGCCAGAAGTAGTTAATACAGATGCTTATGGTGCAGGTTGGATGATTAAAATCGAAATGAGTGATTTATCAGAATTAGATGCATTAATGGATACTGCCGCTTATGAAGCTTCATTAGCAAGTAGCTAATTAATGAAAATTAAAATAACCAATTAAAATTAAAAGTAGTCTGAAGAAGAATTCAAACTTCAGTTAGATTTTTTGATTTTCATTCATCATTTTAATTTTTATTAAATATCATGTTAGCAAAGTACAAATTCTATTTACCCGCTTTTATTTGGGCATTGATTATACTATACTTATCTGCTACAGCAATACCTCAAATAAAAATTAATTTTATTTTTGATGCAGATAAACTTAATCACTTTGCTGCTTACGGATTATTCTCTGTATTGATGTGTTGGGGCATTTGGCAACAACAGAAAGCATTTAAGAAAAAAGTGCTTATAACAATTTTCATCATAAGTAGTGTTTATGGTGTACTAATGGAAATTATGCAATATCTTTTTTTTCCAATTAGATATTTTGATTACGGCGATATGATCGCCAATATATTAGGAAGTATATTAGGGATAATTTTTATCCGAATTTATTATTTATTTTATATAAAATAGCTGAACTATGGATTTTTCAATCTCTGGACAAATGTTTATGATTGGGCTTGTATTAGCCTTCATAATCGTTCGAGGATTGCCAATGTTAGTAAAGTATTTGATGGAATCTAAGTCTGATGACTTACCAGAAAAATACAAAGGTACTGCAATGGCATCTGCTCCAACAGTAAAAAAGTATCCAGAAGCTAACGTATTCCGTTTTAGTGATTCTTATCTGCGTTTAGGTTTAGTATGTTCAATTGGTATTGCTATTTTAGCTTTCAGTTGGACTACTTACGAAGAAAAGGTTGACTTGACAGGATATAGCTTAGAGCTTCCGGACGACATCGAAATTGAGCCGCCACGTGTGGCTGAACCACCGCCACCGCCACCGCCGCCACCTCCTCCAGTAATTGAGGAAGTACCGGATGATGAGCCTTTAGAAGATCCTCCAGTATTTAAGGATCAGTCGGTAACAGAAGAGGTGAAAAACGAACCACCTCCAAAGAAAAAGCCAAAGCCAAAGCCGAAGCCAAAGCCGAAGCCAAAGCCAAAACCGAAAAAAGAAAAGGTTGATGAAATCTTCCAAGTGGTAGAGCAAATGCCTCGTTTCCCAGGTTGTGAAAACGCTGGAGGAACACAAGAGGAAATGAAAGCTTGTGCGGATAAAAAAATGTTGGAGTACATTTACAAAAACATTAAATATCCTACCATTGCTCGTGAAAACGGTGTAGAAGGTATGACTGTAGTTAGTTTCGTAGTTGAGAAAGATGGTTCAATTACTGATGCAAAAGTTGTACGTGATATCGGAGCAGGTTGTGGAGAGGAAGCATTAAGAGTTGTTGAGAAAATGAACTCTTTGCCTCAAAAGTGGACACCAGGTAAACAAAGAAATGAATCTGTACGTGTACAGTTCAATTTACCAGTACGTTTCCGCCTTGAGTAATACACTTTCTTAAACTTTGCGAAGTTTAACATAATTTTATATAAAAAGGGTTGTTCATTTATGAGCAACCCTTTTTATTTTTCGTTAAATTTACGATAAAAATTTATGGCTGTATTGTTGTACTCTTATATTGTTTTTTAAGTCTAATACCATACATACACGAAGTAAATTATTTTCATCTGTTGAAATCATTAGTAATAAACAATTCAGCAGTAAAGCAATATTAAAATTATGAACATACGTCAGATATTAATTTCAGGTTTATTTTTAGTCTTAGGGTTTTCGGCTTTTGCTCAACCAGATAAATTAGCACAAGAATATTTTAGAAATGGGGAATATGAAAAAGCTTCTATTTTATATAAAAAGCTTTTTGATAAAAACCCTTATAGTGATTTTTACTTTACTCGTTATTTAAATTGTTTATTGCCTTTAGAAAATTATAGCGAAGCAGAAAAGTTAATTAAAAATCAGATTAAAAAATATCCTGAGAAGACGCAACTATATGTTAGTTATGGAAACTTATACGAACGCCAATTCGAAATGGAAAAGGCAAAGAAAAAGTATAGAGATGCTATCTCACAAATTCCAGCTGAAAAATATCAAGTCATTCGATTAGCTAATTCTTTTGTACAATTAACCAAGTATGATTTAGCTTTAGAAACCTATGAACGTGGGCAAGAAATCTTAAAAAATGATAAATTATTTGCTTATGAATTAGGTGATTTATATCGGAGAAAAGGAGATGCAGAACCAATGGTTCGTAATTATTTGAATGCATTAAAAGAAAATCCATCTCGTTTAACTTCTATGAAAACACTTTTTCAAAGGTATTTTTCAGAAAATGAGTTTAAAGAATTACAGACACAACTATACGGAAGAATCCAAGATGAACCTAATGATGCAACATATCCTGAAATGTTGACTTGGTTATTTATTCAAAAGAAAGATTATAATAATGCTTTGCGTCAAGTAAGAGCAATGGATAAGCGACTTAAGGAAAATGGTGGACGAGTTTATCGTTTAGCGCAAACAGCTGCAAGAGATGAAGATTATAGAACCGCTATCAAAGCCTATAACTATATCGTAGAATCAAAAGGAAAAACAAATACTTATTATATTGAGGCTAAAAGAGAAATACTAAAATGTAAAAGAAGTGCATTGACCGCAGGTTATGATTATTCTTTAGAAGAATTGAGGATTTTGGAAGGAGAGTATTTTGAGTTTTTAACTGAATTTGGAAAAAATAAAAACACTGCAAGTATTGTCTTAGAGTTAGCTGAATTAGAAGCTTTATTTATTAATGACTTGGATAAGGCGATTGAGTTGTTAGATGGAATGGTAAGTTTTCCTGGGATTCAGCCACAATTACAAGCAAAGGCTAAAATTGCTTTAGCAGATTATTATTTAATGCAAGGAGAACGTTGGGAATCTACCTTATTATATTCACAGGTTGATAAAGCTTACAAAGATGATCTTTTAGGTCAATTAGCTCGTTTTAAGAATGCAAAATTGTCTTATTATGTTGGTGATTTTGAATGGGCTCAAGCTCAGTTTAGTATCTTAAAAGCTTCGACTTCTAAATTAATTGCAAATGACGCTTTAGATTTATCTGTTTTCATTTTGGATAATTTAGGTTTAGATTCTACAGCTACACCAATGTTTATGTTTGCAAGTGCTGATTTATTGGCTTTTCAAAATCGACACGAAAAAGCGTTCGAAGTGTTAGATTCTATTAAATCGTTATTTCCAAAACATTCATTAGAAGATGATATTTTATACACTAAGGCTAAAATTCATTTAAAAAGAAAGGAATTGAAAGAGGCTGCTCTTTTGTTTGAAGAAATTTCAACTGGATATCCTGAAAGTATTCGAGTTGACAATGCTTTATTTGAGCTGGCAGAATTAAATGAATTATATTTGGATGATAAAGCAAAAGCTGTTGAATTATATCAACGAATTTTCATTGACTATTCAAGTAGTACATATGCTGTAGAAGCAAGAAAGAGATATAAACGTTTATCTGATAATACTTAATTTAGGACGGGACAAAAATTAAATTAAAAAGCCCCAATTGAATTTTCAATTGGGGCTTTTTATATACTAATTAAAGTTTCCTAATCTAAGGTTTACCATTTTGAATATAGTCAATGTGTTCATCAATAATTTTTGCAATTGCACCGCTTTTTTTAGCTTTTGCTAAAGAATCATTAAATGCATTGATAACTAATTGTGCTTCTGGATGACTTTTAGAAACTACTGCATGTAAGGTTGCCGACTCAATTGATTTATCTAAAATTTTAAAATCATTACGAACCAAATCAGCATTATTTTGAATAGTTACTAACCCTGAAATTTGAGGTGCTGCAACAAGATCAGCTTTACCCATTTTCATTGCTTCAAAACAAGCTTCAACTGACTTAAACGGTTTCAATAAAATTAATCTATCCGTATAATATTTCATTAATTTATCTGTATTAAATCCAATAGGAACAGCAACAACTAATTTTGTATATTTCCCCTTTCTCATTCTCTTTTTCATAGTTGCTTCCATATCCACAACCTCAGAATCTTTGTTTGCAAAAAACACAACTAAAGTAGAATAAAGAGGCTCTGTATAAAGAAACATTAATTTATCTTGCTCATTTTTAGTAAATGGAAATCCAATTTCAGAACGACCACTATAAGTCACTCCCTTAACTTGATTGTTTGGTAAATGACTAAGTTCAATTTTTGAATCCATTTCTCCAAAAACGGTATTGACAACATTTGTCATCATACCACCTTTATAATAACTTTCTGCACTAAAAGGAGCGAAATTCGTTGTTGTTGCTACACTTATAACTTTTGTATTATCGTCACTCGTACTTGTAGGGATTTTTAATTCTGTTCCAACTTTCAGAATATCTCCTTTTTTAATATTTGGATTAGCAAGGTAAATCAATTCTGCTTTCACTGGGTCTTTATAAAATCTTCGAGCAATTCGCTCCATATTATCACCCATTTGAACTGCATAAATTCGTTCTTTGATTGTTACTTTAGCAGTTGCTGATCCTAATTCTCGACCATCTGGTAACTTAACAGATACAACATATAAATCAGATTCACTTACATCAACCGAAGCTTCTGAACTTACAACAAAACCATTTTTCTTCCACTCATATATCAGTTCTCCTTTATAACCAGAAACTGCAGCATTCAATTTTCCTTTTTGTGAATATTCTACATCGTATCCTTCTAATATATCAACAACTATAGTAGGCAAGACTATAGAAACCTCTGCAATAGCAGAATTAGAACAATCTCCATCTTCTGTGATTATAGTAACACCATACATTCCCGGTTTTTTAATTGGTAAATTAGGACCTTCATGTAATAACACTTCAGATTCATAAGACCATTCATATTTAACGTTTTTAAAATTAGTAATCGCATGAAGGGTTCCACCATCTTTATCGAACTGAACAACTTCGCCTTCTTCAAAATAAACAGGAGAATCACACAAACGCTCTTCTTTTAAACGAAATACAAATTGTCCACCTTCGTGACCTGTATTCTGAATATGTCCAAACTGAGGCATATTTGGAGTATTTGCTGCTATTGGATATTTTATCATTTCAAATAATTCCGCAGCATCTAACTGTTTCTTTTCATTCTTCTGTAAGAATTTCAAGACATACTTAGCAAAAACAGAATTTTGTCCATTTCCATCAGCAACAGGTTCTAATCCACCTGCTGTAATTGCTTGACGAGAAAGTAAATTCTCCATTTTATTATAATAATCATCTGAACCATCATTAGCATAAGTTAATGCAGAAGATTTCAGTATTGTACTACTAAAACAAGCATCTACCATAACTAAAATATGTTTAGACGCTGCTTTATTAAGTGCCGTTTTCACTTCAGTCGTTGATAATAACTCATAACGTTCTTGTGATTTTGCCTCAAATGGTACCCAATATCCTTCTTCACCAATTTCAATTCCATGACCAGAATAAAAGATTAGTAATTTATCATTTTCAGACATTTTAGCTGCAGTAGCATCTAATGTTTCTAATACTTTTACCCTTGTTGCATTTTCATTGAATAAAGTTTTTGTAGTCGCAAATCCATATTTACTTTTCAAAACTTTTTGTAATTGAGTTGCATCGTTCACTGGGTTATTTAAAGGTGCCCATACTTTACTATTATAATTATCGATTGCTATAAAAATAGCGTGATAATCTCCGCCGAAATCGCCATCAGAAGCCATCATTAATTTAGGAAAGGCAAAAATTGCTAATCCAAAGATTAATAAACTTTTTGTAATTAGTCTTTTCATTGTAAATTTTAATTTGGAGGTTTAAAGATAGTTATTTTAGATTCAACATATTATTTTTAG